>JALWNS010000044.1:0-7582 GCA_027083655.1 Bacteroidales bacterium
GGTCTGCAGCCAGGGAAATACTACTTCCAATACCAGTGATGCTAGCATTACCTGAGACAAAGGCTTTACCATAGAAAGGTTGTTGTCCGTTGTTAGGCAAATTAACAACCATGAAAGTATCAGGGATGAACCTAAAATTGTATACATAGTCGTTAAATTGATTACGGTGTAAGTTGCCCCACAGACGGGCCTTGCCTGTACCACCCTGGCTAATAATAGTTGTCGTGTCAATAATAATTGAGTCATTATTAAAGTGTATGCCCATGACACCGTTGACAGTATATGTCACATCCGTGGACCTGAGCTTAAAAGCGGCGTTTGTTATTCCCAGATCACCTAGGATATGAACATCTTTGCCTCTACCTTCTATATTTACCTTTCCATGGATTGTCGTAAAGCGGCTAATAGCTGAGATAAATTCTTGGAAGTATGGATAAAATGCCTTGAGCTTGAATTTGCGGAAGTTGATTTTTATCTTGTATGCGAGGTTGTTCAGGTTTAAGGAACCGTTAATATCAACAAATCTTTCGTGCAGGGTGTCTTCTTTAGGTTTGAGTTCCCCCAGGCTTTTTTCTGTAAATATTTTGAAAGACAACAAGTTCTTCTGGGCATCATAACGGCTAATAGCCGTGAGCATTTGTAAGTCTACATCATTGACTTTCAGGTTGCTTATAATGTTGTCGCTAGTTATGATTGGATTAGCATAAATGTTACGTACCAGAGTATTACCGTTTAATAGCCCTTCGAGTTTGATATTGTGCAAAACAGGATTGAGCTGTGATATGTCAAATAATTGCATGCGGATAAAAAGCTTGTCAGAAGGATTGGGAGAGATTTTGCCTACTATACCTATAGCCTGGTTTTTATCTGGGTTCTGTAGATAGCTATTAATCTCAATAGTTTTCTGGCGTATGGTGGTGGTGAATTCACGTATATCCCATTTTACACCATTGATAAAAATCGAATCGTCAGACACAACTGTTTTGATAGATAAAGTGTCATTAGGATTTTGTCTGGATAGGGCAAGGTAACCCTGTATCATTCCGAAGTTAGCCGGGTCTGTTTGGTTGTCCCAGGTATAACCGTAACGTATTGTATCATTTAAACCTTTTGTCCAGAATAAAAGGTTTTTGAACCTGAAAATACTAAAGATAGCATCTTCGCTGGCAAAGTTAATTTTTAGGGTATCATCACTAGTGTTAATTGTTATTTGGGGTTTTATGAGTTTATTATTACCCAGAAGGAGCGAATCACTATTGACTTTTAGCATAAATGTTTTGTCCAATGCTTTGTATACCCCCTGAACCATGGTATGTGGGGCAAGTGTGATATTGGGGGCAAAAATCCTTGTTAGCGGGGTTATGTTTTTGAAATTGATTTGTGTGATGAGGTTTGCTCCTATATTTCTGGAGTTTGTGTTGAACAGGCTAATTTGCCCGTCTTTTGGTGTAGAGAGGCTAGGGAGGAAGTAAGCAACAAGGTTCTGAAAATAATGGCTCAGGGAACTAAGCTCAAAAACACCGATCATTGAGGCGTCAAATAAGTCTGATTATATAAACACCTCACTGAATGGTAAGCCATTTATATAATTCCTAAGGACAGAGCTAAACTCAAAGTTTTTGATTTCAACTTTTTCCAGGTTCTTTATGTAAACCAAAGGTTTGGAAAAAGAAACATTGCCGTAAAAATCATTTATATTATGACCAGATAACTCTCCTGTAAGAGCAAATTGAAGGCTCGAATTCGGGTCTTCCTTGTCAAGATGCAGTGGGTAGAAGTTTATTTTATTCAAGTTTATAAAGAATTTTGAATGATAGAGTTTGTTTTCGTTGCTATTGACAATGGCCTTGGCAGAAAGGGACAGGTTAGGGTCATTAATTTCCAGTATAGCAGACAGGTCTGTATTGTCAAATGTAATGTTTGATCTGATATTGTGATACTGGTAATCATTAAACTCAATGCTATATACACTGGCTCTGGATGTACCCCAAAATTGTTTGTTTTTTGCATAAATATTAAAAGTGTCCACTAGAGTAACCTTTCCAAGCATGTTGTTGCCAAGGATTTCTCCTAGATGCAGGCTGTCTACTTTTACAAAACCTTTTATGTGGTTGTTCTCGATTGTATTAACATCAAACTGTGTATTAATTGCACCAAGATTAGACCTGAAGTCGACATAAGCACTGAAATCATTAATCAGCCCCGTTAATTTACCATGGGCACTAAAAGCAGATAGTTTATAAAGATTTTTGGGTAAAGAAATTATTGGTTTACCCCTGGCGTCTTTGATAGAAGTGATATCTCGTAGCAAAAATTGTACTGTATCAATGTTTGCATCAATGTATGTATGTTGTATATCTGGAAGACCAATAATGTGCGCAGAAGCTTCGAAACGTGTACCCTCACCAAACTGTAAAGAGATAGGTAATATGTTGATATTACCCATTGAACCAAAGGCTGTCAGGGCAATACGAAAGGAGAAAATATTATTCCCTAATTCTGGAGCAAAGTATTTGATATCTTCAGACCTGACTACTGTCGAAGTGTCCACTATAAGTAAAAATTCAAGGCTTTGGGGATCAGATAATTGTTGGATGCTGTCATAATGTACTTGAAAAATAGGAATATAAATATGACTCTGGGACAGGTCAAGGCTAAAGTCTTTAAATCTTAATTGTTTGTTGGTAAATAGAAAATCAGTGCTCATGTTTTTAATCGTAAAACCACTTTCCTTATCTCTAAAAGCAAAATCATATAAACTAAAAGAGTAGATAGAATCCTTTATTATCAAGTTTTTGATAGTTAAATCCAGGGGGTGAATGTGAAAGTTTTTTGGGTTAAATTTCCCATGAATTACAGTATCGAGAAGGCTATGATAAGAAATGTCAAAGTTCCGTATATCAATCTGGTTAATTTCTAGATTAACTGTTTTTTTACTCTTCTGCTTTTTGTCTGGATTTGTCGGTAGGTTGTCTAGAAAAACAAGCAAGTTGGTATACCCGTTAGTGTCTTGACTGACACGAAGCTTCATTCCATCTATCTGTAAACGGGAAAAGTTTACCTGGTCCCTGAAAACCTCCCAGACTTTTACTTTGACCCTGTCAATGAAAAATAAAGTATCCAGGTTATAATCCTCTATGTATAAATCTTTAATGACTAGCTTGTTATCAAGGCTGTAACTTATCTTTCCAACAAGCGTCGTAGTGTTGAAAGTACTGGTCAAAACCTTACTAATCCTGTGGCTTATATTCGTCTGCAATGGAGGGATCTGTAAAATACCAAGTATAATTACAGGCAAAAAGGCTAAAAAAGCTAAAAAATAGATTACAAGCTTGACCAGTATTTGTTTGTTATTTTCCATTTAGTGCCTTGATTTGCTAACAAAAATATTAAATTAAACTTACACATTAAACAGGTTCATCAAAACTTTTAGCGTCTATTGTATTGAATAAGATTTTTTTGTCATATTAAACTATAATTAAAAAATTGTTTATTATGAGAAAGATTTTTTTATTACTCATTTGTTACAATGTAATAACCTTATCTATGGCCCAGAAGCCATACTTTCAACAACGGGTTGATTATACAATAAAGGTCAAGCTGGATCCGCAGTCAAAAGTCATCAATGCGTGGGAGAAAATGGTTTATTATAATAACTCTCCAGATACATTAGATTTTTTATATATACATCTTTGGCCTAATGCTTACCAGAAAGGCACGGCGTTGTGTCGGCAAATGACTGCACGTGGAAACGGAAAGTTGCGTTTTGGAGGCAGCCAATACTGGGGATATATTGATTCCCTTGACTTCAGGGCAAATGGTCAAAAATTGGAATGGCAATATTATCAACAAAATAAAGATATTGCCATATTATACCTCAATGAGCCACTTGTACCTGGTGATAGTGTAGTTATTACTACACCTTTTTTCGTTAAAATACCCCGTATAACTTCACGTATGGGTTATGACGAAAGTGTCATAGCGATCTCACAATGGTATCCCAAACCAGCTGTTTATGACAATAGAGGTTGGCATCCTTTACCGTATTTAGATCAAGGTGAATTTTATTCAGAATTTGGGCACTTTGACGTGGAGATAACTTTACCTTCTCAATATGCAATTGCAGCAAACGGAGATTTAATTGATTCTGTTGAATATCAGTGGAGGAAGCTTCTGCGCAGGAGAAAAGCTATGGATGTTCCTTACCCTGTTAAAGGCCAATGGAAGACCGTAAGGTTTGTCCAGGACAGTGTGCACGACTTTGCTTTTTTTGTTAGTAACCAGTTTTTTACCAGACAAAGCCAAATAAAATTACCTCATTCGGGACGCATTGTTGAGACTTGGGCATTTTTTACGGATAGCTCATCTGACTGGAAGAATGCTGTACATTATGTTGACTCAGCCATTTACTATTACTCTACGTGGGTGGGGGATTATCCTTATAATGTGTGTACTGTGGTAGAAGGCCCCCTTTCTGCAGGTGGCGGCATGGAGTACCCAACAATAACAGTGGTAAGCTCATCAGGAGCATTGGAGCAAGTAATAGTACATGAGGTTGGACATAATTGGTTTTATGGTATCCTTGGATTTAATGAGAGACGGTACCCGTTTCTGGACGAGGGTATAAATTCATTTTATGACCATAGATATACTCAGATGCGTGGTTTGAGTAGTTTTATACCTCAGAGTTTAATGGGTCTTAAAATGCCCTCTTTGCCAGAGATTTTTTCATTTTTAGCATATAATGGAATGGACCAACCTCTGGATTTGAAAGCTACTGATTACAGCATGGCTACTTATGGTTTAGTGGTATACGAAAAGTCTGCTTTTGCTTTTAAGTACCTCGAAGAATATCTTGGAACACAGGAGTTTGATAAGATAATGCAGCAGTTTTACGAGAAATGGAAATTTAAACATCCTTATCCAGATGATTTGAAAGCTTGTTTTGACAAAGGTACTCATAAGCCTGTAGACTGGTTTTTTGACAATGTCGTAAGAACGAATAAAACAATTGATTATGCAGCTAAAACGACTTCCAGTGGAGTGATTATAAAGAATACCGGCATGGTGGAAGCTCCAATGGTAGTGTCAACACACAGGGATACTTCCTGGTATTTACTCGAACCAGGGGCAAAACAGGTAATCGCATCAAAGGGGACAAAGGTAAGAATTGACCCACAGAATATCACTCTGGATTTTAACCATTTTAATAATCTTACTTATGGAAGGTGGCCAGACAAGCCCCTAAAAATAACCCTCCTGCCAAAGTTTTTTAGCTACGATTTTAATTATTTAACTATTACACCTTTATTATACCTACGTTATCTCGACGGTTTTATGCCCGGAGTAATTATAACTAATTATACTGTCCCCTGGCATAAAATAAGTTTTGCAATGGCTAGTTTTTATGGTTTAAAAACCAACAAACCTTTGGGAATGCTCAGTTTAGGTTATACCTTCCCACCTGTTAATGGTTTCCCATTAGTAGGACTAAATATATATGCAGATAATTATGCCATTGTAGGAGATGATAGTTTTGATCGTGTGCGTAAATTTTCTGCCTATCTCAAGCTTGGTTTGTGGAATAAGGATAATTCTGACAAATGGCATAAGCAGTTAAAGTTAGGGTTTATCCGTATCCAGGATTTTGCAACATCATACCGTAGAGTTTTTTCAATGTATTTTACTGCTACTAAACAAGGCAAATTCCATCCTGCTCGAATGAAATTAAGCGCAACCAGGGCGTATAATATACCTTTTGTTTTTCCTGATCCTTTGAATGTTGCAACTGCTTCGTTTACATATATGCCAATACATTATGTGAGCTTGAATACAGGTTTGACCGTGAGGGCCTTTATTGGATTGAATGCCCCTGTTATGGCAATGAATACAGAGACGGATTTTGATTATTCACATGGTTTTGCCACACGTTATGACACTACATCTATCTGGGCTAATCAAGTAGTCTTTTCCTACGGAGGTTTTATGCTTAACACGCCAAATATTATTTATCCGTGGTCTGTAGCAGTGAATATTACAAGTACATTACCCATGAAGAAATTGTCTTTTCTAAAAGGATACTTAAATATGGCATATACACCTAATGATGGATGGTTGTATGAGACAGGGTTGAAGATAAAAGTGGGAACCATTGATATTTACCTGCCTATGTATGCAGACCAGTCAATTATGTCTGTTAATCCTGGTTTTAAGCCATTTAGTATATACCGTTTTGCTCTGTCAATGGATATGAATAAACTAATCAAATTTTAAAATACGGTTATGAATTTAGATGACGAGGCTATCCTTTGCATTTGTGTGGGGCTTAGGGCATAACCAATAGATACAGGAAAGCCTCGTCTTTACTTTCTTAAGGCTGAATTCCTATTATGGTAAGATCATCTATTTGGGCCTCATTACCTTTCCATTGGTAAAATGTATCTATAAGAATTTTCTTTTGCTCTTGAGGGCTAAGGTGTGCAATATTTTCAAGTAATTCAATAAATCTTTTTGTTCCAAATTTCCGCCTCTGTTTATTAGCTTGGTCTATGTATCCATCAGTTGCTAAATATATCATATCCCCCCTATGTACCTCTAACTTTAAACTATCGGCTACGGTAATAGGTTGTGTATATGTCCCAATCATAGGATTTTTTAACTTGTACCTGGTTATGTTCTTTGTATGCTTATCAAAGTAATAAAGTGGTATTTTACGGGATCCCCAGAAAGTTATTATTGAATTTACATTGTCTATACGTTCGATTTTGATGATCCCAAACTCAAAACCATCGCCAAAATTATCCCTTCCAGACATTAGTTTTCTTAACTCTTTGTTAGTGTGGTTCATTATTTGCTCAATGTTTTCTAAACCAATATGTGTAATAGCCTCTTCAATAATTTTAAAAGAAATAATACTCAGGAAGCCTCCTGGTACACCATGTCCTGTACAATCAAAAACGCCGATATAATCTGCATCTTTATATTGGGTGTACATGTAGAAATCTCCGGATACAATATATTTTGGAATGTAAATAACAAACGAATTAATATGCTTGGTAATCTCTTCTTCTCTAGGTAAAATACCGTTTTGGAAGTTTTGTGCATATTGTATGCTATTGCGTATCTCTTGGGATTGCGATTCTATAATTAAATTTTTCCGCAATAATTCGTTTTGTATTCTTAATAGCTCTTCATTTTGTGTTTTTAGTTCCTGGTTAATCTTTTCTAATTTTTTGCTCTGGTTTACTATTTTTCTAGTTCTTTGTATTATTATTTTGTTTAGGTGTTTGTTTATATTAATCAATCTCCTTGCTAAGCGTTTGTTCTGTACCATTATTCTTTCGGATTGCATAGCTTCGTCTATGGCAATCGTCATCAGGAAAACGAAATACGCAGTGCCGTCTGGAATAAAGTTGTTTGTCAATCCCAGTACACTAAGAAAGTTCAGGAAAGCAGCTCCTAGACTGATAAAAAATGCTATTATCAAAAATGTGTTGACGTTTTTTATGGACAAATAAAGTGCATGTAATAGAATACCTGTGGTTATGAGTATAATAAAAATATAAATTATCAAAGGTACAGG
>JALWNS010000044.1:7592-7883 GCA_027083655.1 Bacteroidales bacterium
ATACCCCAGAAGTAGAGGCACTTTCTACTAAGAAGACCGCTTTTGTAATAATATAAGAAATGTATGAGGGCAAATAATGCAATTATTACACTTATGTATTCAAGGTTAATATACGTGCTTACAGGAATAGGAGATAGGTAAACCTTATTGTTGAAACCAATTTTAACACTGGCTGCTATTGCCAGTATGGACAGAAATAGATATTGGTTCCTATTTTTGTAATCTTTTTTGATTAGATAATAAAACATAAATACAAGATATCAACTCAGTACGAACACTATCAAGCCTAAT
>JALWNS010000045.1 GCA_027083655.1 Bacteroidales bacterium
CACTTCATAACTTATTTTTAGGCCTAGATGGGTTCCATCCCCGAATAAGTCTTCGTAAAGATGAATATCCCTAGGTGTTGAGATAATTAAGATTTCCCGTATACCTGCAAGCATTAACACAGATAAGGGGTAATAGATCATTGGCTTGTCGTAAATAGGAATAATCTGTTTTGAAATAGCTATTGTGGCAGGGTATAACCTGGTACCACTACCTCCGGCTAAAATTATACCTTTCATTGTTATATAATTTATTGGTTTTAAATATGTATAGCTTCGCCATGAGCTGCCGCTGCAGCTTCCATAATTGCTTCTGAAAGTGTTGGGTGTGGATGCACTGATTTAATTATATGCTTGCCACTAACCTGGCCATTCATCGATACTACAAGTTCGGCAATCATATCAGTGGCATTTTCGCCTATGATATGTGCGCCTATTAGCTGGTCTTTTTCGTCAAATATAAGCTTGACAAAACCATCACGGCTACCAATTGCAGTAGATTTCCCCAGCGCAGAGTACGGGAATTTACCGGTACGGTAATTGATACCTTTCTCTTTGGCCTGGTGTTCTCTCATGCCAACGGAAGCTATCTCCGGATGTGTAAAAATACCTGCTGGAATAGTACTATAATTAATGGGTTGTGGATTTAAGCCTGCTATGTATTCTACTGCTGTAATACCTTCTGCACTGGCAACATGGGCAAGGGCAGGGGTAGCTATGACATCACCGATAGCAAATATATTATCTATGCATGTGCGGTAATACTCGTCCACGATAATACGACCTTTCTCTGTCTTGATATTAAGTTTTTCAAGGCCAATATCTTCTGTGTTAGGAGTAATACCAATAGCAGAGAACACTTTGTCCACGGTTATCTCTTTTGATCCTTCTGGTGTCTCTAGTAGTACTTTTGTTTTGTCACCATCAGGAGTGATGGATTTGACTGTTGATGAAGTGTAAATCTTCATTCTCTGGCGTTTAAGGTGTTTTTCTAATTCTGCAGAAACTTCTTCATCTTCGGTTGGTACCACACGAGGAAGGATCTCAACAATTGTAATTTTTGTGCCTAAAGCTGCATAAAAAGAAGCAAGTTCTACACCTATAGCCCCAGAGCCAATAACTAACATTGATTCTGGTTGCTCTTCCAGGGTCATAGCCTGACGATAGCCGATAACCCTTTGTCCATCAATCTCCAGACCGGGCAATTGACGAGCCCTGGCGCCTGTGGCAATGATAATGTAATCTGTTTCTACAAAATATTTTTCGCTATCATTAGGTGTTATTTCTACAGTATTCTTGCTATATATACGGCCATAACCCTGCAGTACGGTTATATTATTTTTCTTTAGTAGAAATTCAATACCTTTACTTACCTGGTTGGCTACTGTACGGGAACGTTGAATTATTTTTTTGAAGTCAGGCTGTACATCACTTACTTTAATGCCAAATTTTGCTGCTGATTTAATTTCAGTCAAAAGATGAGCACTTTTTAATAAAGCTTTTGTTGGGATACATCCCCAATTGAGGCATACCCCCCCAATTTCGGCGCGTTCTACAATAGCTGTTTTCATACCCAGCTGTGAAGCTCTTATTGCTGCTACATATCCGCCTGGACCTGAGCCTATTATAACGACATTGAATTTTTCCATAATTGTATATTTTTGTGGGTTTGAGAAGTAAAAATAAGTGTTTTTAGCAAAGAAAAAAATTTGA
>JALWNS010000046.1:0-1102 GCA_027083655.1 Bacteroidales bacterium
AGTTGTAACTGTTCAGATTAACCATTTCATTTATAGGAGCACTATGTCAGAACAGCTATTTAGACAGAGTGATATTATGGTTGTTCTGGAGAGTTTGCGAAGTTTGCAGACACCCACCACATTAAACATTAAACCCACGCCCTGAACTGTCAATTCTTTTTACACTTCGTGCTATTCCATTAACTTCCCTTAATTTATTTTCAATAAGAACAATAAGATATATTTTTGGCATAAATATTGCTCGTGTTTGGTTTTGCTTTATTATTTGGAGATAAAAATGAAACAATTTCTTTGTTTGAGTGTTTGCTTATTTTGTTTTAGTACTGCACAGGCTGGGGTAATTTTGTCAGGTGGTTCTGTAATTGATAGCTCAATGGGTGAATACAGTGCTTCTTACCAATTTGGTAATATGTTGGATCAGTCTGGTCTTAGCAACACATATATAAGTGGTGTAACTGATTTCAATACATTTACATCTTCAGGCGTTACTCACAGTGGGGGTGATAGTAACAGTTGGTTGAGTGCAAGTGGAGTTTACTCGGGTTATGTCACATTTGATCTGGGTGCAGAATATAGCATTGAAGATTTTGTTATGTGGAATGGAGCTAGCGGTATTAGTGCTAGTGTAAATGGTTTTAGCCTGACGACATCTCTTTTTAGTGATTTTAGTGTATCAACATTAGTTGGAAATTTTTCAGGTCATCAAAGTAACTATGGTGCTACAGTATATGATATGCTAAATACAACAGCCCGGTACGTTAGGCTTGATATTACTGGAAACTTTGGAAATGGCTGTTGTACAGCTATTGGAGATATTGCCTTTAATGTAAACTCGGTTAAATCAGTACCTGAACCAACAAGTATTATCTTGCTCAGTTTAGGTTTGGTTGGTATGGGATTTTCAAGAAAAAATAAAACTACATAAATAATTCCTCAACACATACTCTTATATATAAGCCTCGGAATAATCGGGGCTTTTTTATGCTTAACCCAAAAATGATAGTATTTGCAGACACCCATCACATAAAAAACTCATTTGTTTGATTATTGTACAAACATGTTGCATACTTTATAAAACCAGCTGGTAAAGCCGATTAAAAGG
>JALWNS010000046.1:1112-1707 GCA_027083655.1 Bacteroidales bacterium
CCTCAACACATACTCTTATATATAAGCCTCGGAATAATCGGGGCTTTTTTATGCTTAACCCAAAAATGATAGTATTTGCATAAGTATTTGCAGACACCCATCACATACCCATCACATAAAAAACTCATTTGTTTGATTATTGTACAAACATGTTGCATACTTTATAAAACCAGCTGGTAAAGCCGATTAAAAGGAGTTAATCCAATGCCAACCCCAAGAAAACAGCAAACCAGCCTTTCTGACACACCCTTTTATCATTGCATCTCCCTCTGTGTCAGACGTACTTTCCTCTGTGGTACTGACAGTGCTACCCAGAAGGATTACAGCCATCGTAAACAATGGATTTTCGAACGACTGGTTCTGTTAGCAAATACCTTTGCCATTGAGGTATTTATTATAAGACAGACACAAAAAAGAGGACATAAAGTCCTCTTTTTTGTTTGGCGTGATTTTAAAACGGGGGATGATTACATCATGCCGCCCATTCCTCCCATGCCGCCCATATCAGGTGCTGCTGGTGCGGCTTCCTGAGGGATTTCACTGACCATAGCTTCGGTCGTCAACATCAGGCCGGAGACTGAGGCTGCGTGCTGCA
>JALWNS010000047.1 GCA_027083655.1 Bacteroidales bacterium
TACTCAGCTCCTTGGTAATTCATTAATAAAGCCTGGAATTAAACCAGATCGCAGCAGTGTTTGGGCTCAATACACTGTACGTGTTAATAACAGAGAACAACTTCAACAAAACTTAAAAAACTCAGGCATACCAACAGCCGTACATTATCCCATGCCATTACATTTGCAGGAATGTTTTAAATACTTGGGTCATAAAAAAGGGGACTACCCTGTAGCTGAACTAGTCAGTAATGAAGTTATGAGTTTACCTATGAATCCTTTTCTAACAGAAGAAGAAATCAGTGCAGTTTCTCAATCTATTCATGCCTAGTATTATAATTAGAAAAGAACACCCCCCTGTTTTTCGTTGTTTTATATCACAGGTTATTTAAAGTTGATCAAAAATTTGAAGCCTAAATCAGAGTTTTCGCGCAATGTACTTACTCTGATGACTGGCACCACAATTGCACAGGCTATTCCAATTGCAGCTTCTCCAATTTTAACAAGAATATATACTCCTGAAGACTTTGGTCTGCTTGCTATTTTTGTTTCAATAACAGCAATATTAGCTTCAATCATTAATGGACGGTATGAATTGGCAATAGGTCTTCCTAAAAGTGATGATGATGCAATAAATATTGCAGCTCTAGGAATGATAATAGCTATTATCGTTTCCTTCCTATCATTAGTTGTTGTATATATATTTAACCGAGAAATTACTGCTCTTTTACAAAAGCCTGAATTGTCTATTTGGCTATACTGGGTTCCACTATCAATATTCTTTGTAGGACTCTTTAATGTATTAACTTACCTCAATAATAGGGCAAAAAGATTTAAGGATATTGCTAAAGCAAATATATATAAAACAACAGCTCAAGCTTTTTTTCAGATATTACTAGGACTAATTTTTACAGGCTCACTAGGCTTAATAACAGGGCAAATAACTTCACAAGTGGTTGCAAGCAGTAGGTTATATAAAAATATTTTTGGAGCAAAAAACTTAAGACAAACATTATCTTTAAACCAAATGCTATTTTTGGCAAAAAGATATATTAGTTTCCCCAAATATAGCATGTGGGCAGGGTTATTTAATTCCATCTCAAACAATATTGCTAACCTTGTCGTGTCAATTTTGTTTAGCGCCTCTACACTCGGCTTATATTATCTGGTTCATAAGGTTTTAGGAGCCCCGATTGCTCTCATTTCAAGCGCTATTGGTCAAGTGTTTTTACAAGAAGCAACAATCGAAAGAAGAGAAAAAGATCATGCCAAACATACCTTTAACAAAACTGTTAAGAAACTATTTGTAATTGGTCTACCGCTATTCTTCGCTTTATTTTTGTCCACGGAATACTTATTTGAATTTTTTTTTGGAGAACAATGGAAAGAAGCGGGTAAATATGCTGCTATTCTCACACCCCTGTTCTTCATACGATTTATTGTATCTCCAGTCTCAATGATGAATGTTATTTTTGAAAAAAATCATGTTGGCTTTTATTGGCAAATGGGGCTAATGGGGCTAAGTTTGGGTATTTTATTTTTTTCGTATTTAATGGGACTCAGCTTCACTCAATATTTGTATATATACTCGGCTCTGATTTCATTACACTATCTACTATTATTGGCAATAATATCAACCTATAATAAGCCAACTGAGGAAAACGCATGATACGCTTAATAGATACACCCTACAAAGGCTCTCGTCATTATATTCATGGTAGTGACTT
>JALWNS010000048.1 GCA_027083655.1 Bacteroidales bacterium
GCACATATGGTGCGTGATTAATCAACAAATGAAGAACAAATCTATTATCATTGCGTCCGGCATCTGTAGAGAATGTATAAGAGTTATTTTGGAGGTTGACCATGGTATCAAGTTCCAGGTCTTCTAAGTATACTTGAATATCCTTATCAAAATTAAAGCTTTTGATACCAATTGTAAGTGTATCAACATCGCTATTATAACCAAGGAAAATGTCCGTGTACTCAGTATTTGGATTGTCTGAAGCTATGGACAAAGGCAGAACCTTATCAGGCGTAAGTGTATAAATCCTTAGGCCATTGTCATTACTGAATTTTTTAAAAGCATCGTATTTAGCATCAAAATCAGGAGTTGCATCATTAACAAACCTGTAAATCATCTCATCTTGGACTTGTTCGTTGTATATTGTTAGTCGAAGAATATTGCTTTCTTGTTTTTGGGCTGACTTTTTGTAGAATGTCTGGTTTGCATGGACACAATAGCTTGGATCAATAGTTATCTGTATGTTGTCTGTATATGCTTTAACAAAGATACCCTGGCCCATTGGGATGATATTAGTAGCGTCATTTGTGCCTATACCGGAAGCAGTACCTCCAGAAGCTACATAATAGCGGTAATTATCCTGGGCACCAGTTTGTGAGGCATCATCGTAAAAATATACTGCCATTTCTATATCTCCATTCTGGAATGCATTCTGTGTCACCAATTTATCAATGTCTAGGGAAGCAGTGTATGGATTGCTTATAAGATTCCATCCTTCATAGTCTGGCTGTGTCGATGCTGTATTGTGAAGTGTAAGAGTAAATGTACCAGTGTTAAGAGTATCTTTATAGACAATAGTTGTTGGATAATAATAGTAAGCATAACCTAAACCTGATATTAAAGTATCCTGCTTATAAGGTGTCCAAGGTGTCTGGTCTGATGGACCTTGCCAGGAGACAGTGGGATCCCAAGTATAGAAGTTATTTGTGTTAAATAGTGCAATGTCTGCGCCTTTGACCGAAGGCCCAATATAATGCCACTGTGTGCCAGTAAGATATCTTTCTACTGTAGCCTGGACATTAGGAGAATGCTGTATCAACGAACCATCTCCGGCTGCAGATGATTTTATAACAAGTCCATCAAATCCTGCATTATTAATTAAGTTACCATTTACAGTAAGAGCCTTGCCTTCGGGAATAATAAGCTGTGCAGAATAGATTGTTATATTTTCTGCTACTGTTGGAGAAGATGCATCACCAGTGATAAGCTTCTGGCCTGACCCTGCAATAAGGAGGTTATTATAAATCCAATTAAAAATACTTTGATTGCTTGTACTGCTATAACGAACATATCCTGTAGTAATGTTTGGGGTAGCTACCAAACTTATAGATCCACCTGCCAAGTCTAGCAATGAATTACCATAAAATTGAATGTTTGACGCAGTTAGATTACCATCTGCAAGCACTACAGTTGCGGAATCACTGGTATTCTCACCTAAAATCAGACTATTAGCTATTGTAAGGCTACCTCCTGTTGAAACAGTTAGTTTAGTTTGGTCCTGTAAAGTTACACTACCAACGTTAATAGTTTGATTGATAATAGGATAATTTGGACTGCCTGATTGTATCAATGCATCATCAGAAGTGCCAGGTATAAGGCCATTTAGCCAGTTAGCACTATTATTCCAGTTGTTATCTGCCTGTCCTATCCATGTATAATAAGTAA
>JALWNS010000049.1 GCA_027083655.1 Bacteroidales bacterium
ACCAATTTATTTGCTGCATCAATTGGTAAGCGTTGTCCATGGCTTTGGTATTTTTTATTGTCATCAAATTACAATTTTCTTACGTTTTAAAAAAATTTTTCATAATTTCTCGCAAAGAACAATAGAAAAGGGTATGATTAAGAAATTAATTTTCATTATAACCACAGTTTTATTGGTGAAGCTTGTAAGCGCCCAGCTTCCTTTGCCTAGTGTTCATCCTATGTACAGGGTAGGGGATTATCCTTTTTTCCATGGAGTGGCGGCAGGAGATAGCTATAGTAATGGTTTTGTTATCTGGACAAAAATTACACCTGACACTGCCGTGGATTCTATAAAAGTAAGCTATTGCATCTCGCTTACCACTGAACCAAGAGATGTTGTGGTACTAGGCCAGGTTTATGCCTTGAAGGATAATGATTACACTGTTAAGGTTAATGTTTCAGGTCTTAGGCCGTTTACAAAGTATCATTACTGGTTTCGTGTCTGTCCCCAGCCAGGCATCCAAGGTAAGGAAGGAGTGTGTTATACTTCTGCCAAAGGAATTATAAGAACAACACCGGCACACGACCAACTTGTTGATAAGATCACATTTGTTGCTTTCACAGGGTCTAATTATAATGCTGGATTTTTCAACGCATATTGTGTGGCGGCCCAGGATACTACGGTAGATTATGCCCTGCATACAGGTGATTATATTTACGAATATGGCAATAGGGAATATGGTAAAAATCCAGAACGCTGGCTAATGCCCGGACATGAGCTTTTGACACTGCAAGATTATAACACGCGTTATTGGCTATACCGCATGGATACATGCCTGAAAAAAGCTCATCAAGCTTTTGGCTGGTACACAATCTGGGATGACCATGAGGTGGCTAATGATGCGTGGCAGGAGGGTGCACAGAACCACCAACCCATGGAGGGAAATTATTTTGCCCGGCGCAGGGATGCTTTTACTGCTTATTATCGCTGGATGCCAATTTTAGAGAACCAGGACACAGAAATTTACCGGGTGGTAGATATGGGCAAGCTAGCCCGTGTGATACTGTTAGACACTCGTCATCATGCCCGCGATTTTCAACGGTTAAACCCCTGGGACACAAACAAGACTATGTTGGGGCATGACCAATTGCAGTGGCTTTTCCAGGAGCTTCTAAAAGCCCAGCGTGATAGCGTCCGGTGGATAATAGTGACGCAGCAATTACTCTTTGCCCCACTGATAGTCTTTAACGATACACTCAACCGCGACGGCTGGGATATGTATCCTCTGGAGCGGGAGAAAATCCTGCGTTTCATTTACAATCATAATATCCGCAATGTTGTGTTCGTAGGCGGTGATTTTCATACTTCCTGGGCAAATGAGCTGTATCTGAATGCTTTCCGTTTCCGTTCACGCCGCCGTGATACAATGGTTAGTATGGAGTTTGTTACCCCTGCCGTCACTTCTCCGGCAGCCGGGCCTCTGGCAACTGCAATTTTTCGTGCTTATACCAAGCTAGTACCCCGGAAGCATTATATCCGTTATGTTGACCTGCATCACAAAGGGTATTTGAAGTTAACTGTTTTACCAGACACTATCGTGGCGCAGTGGATCTTTGTCCGTACTATTGACAGGCCAGATGTAAGGTATAGAGTTTACAAAACATATATCTATCAAGGTTTGCCTCCCAGGTCTGGTATTAGGATTATGCCATGATACTTGTTCCACACACTGGGCGGGAAATGATTTGTGGTTTGTCATTGATGAAAATGTATTAATGCTAAACTCCGGTACCTTGTAAAAATGCAGGATGCTTGGGGATTGTAGGCTGTATTAAAGCTAGAGGCCCAGGGCAAGCGTGCCGAAAGCACCTTGCTAGGAAATGTGTTTTGTTCTTGGCAGGAAATGTTTTGATGTGAACGCATGCTTTCCCTGTGAGCGTGCCGAAAGCACCTTGCAGGGGAAAGGGTGGCGTATGATTGGAAAGCGAAAAGTATTCCAGTGCGGGAGGGTAGAACGTTGTTCTATCATTGTTGCATAGCTTGTCCAAAGCGTTTTCCCAGGGCCCAAATAATTTGGGATATGGTCAGGTTATATCCTTCACGGGTGAGGGAAGTGACAAATTCCTTATGGCGCCGGCCCTGGCGGTAGTCTGGTTCGCGGCGTGGGTGGAGAAGCAGGCGGTCAATGAGGTCAATGTCCTCGCTATGGTTGAGCACGGCGTGGTAAAAATAATGACCTGGACGGCGGCGGTAAATGGATGAGCCTAAAATCTTTTTCTGGCCAATGGCAATATCAGAGATACCGCGCTGCATTACTTGCTTCACTCCCAGATCTGTGAGGACGTTAATGATAATATTGTTTATCCTGTCAAAGACTTTCCTTCCATTGAGACCGTGGCCTTTCATTATTGCAGAGATAACAATTGTCCGTGGAGAGAGGACAACTGCATGTCCACCAGATGGACGCTTAACAATACAGGCATTGACCCGGCCAGCCTCGGCCATGTTCACAGCCAAGTCTGGTTTGTCTGAGCGTCCTAGCACAATGTACAGGCGGTCTGGTTGCCACAGGAAAAAGTCAAAGTTTCTGGGCGAGTCAATTATTTGTATATCAGGAAGATCGTATTTGTCTTTGTAGCAATAACCCACTGCTTTAATGCTTTTGCTGTGTTTAATCCATGATCAAATATAGCCATTTAGTAGCTAAAAGCCACAATTTTACCATAGTACACGGTGGACTAGCCATAATAATGGCGAAATTATGCACACTTCAAGTAGGCAGGTTGAACATAATGCCTATTGCAAATTCAAGATAGTTTAATTTACAGGATAGCAGCAAGGTGATTCCCTGTATATCCAGTCCATATACCATTAGTTGGCGAGCAAAAGCACCCTGGAATGGGACAAGTGAAAAAATGCTGCAAGCGTACCGTAAGGTACCTTGCAGCACGAGGCTGTGTTTGCGGAAAAATTACTTATGAATAGCCTTGTCCACTGCCTCTAATCCTGCCTCCATGAAAGCTTCGGAAATAGTCGGGTGTGCATGTACAGTGCTAGCTACGTCATAGATTGTGGACTCAAGTTGCAGGTATGCTGCGGCTTCGGAGATCATATCTGTTGCGTCATCGGCTACGATTTGTACACCCAGTACTTCGCCGTATTTTGTCTCGGATAATATGCGGACCACGCCTTCGTTGCTTCCCTCGGCCAAAGCCTTGCCATTAGCAGACAGGGAGAATTCGCTCACTTTATAGTCTATACCCTGTTCTTTTATCTGTTGCTCCGTCAGGCCTATCTGCGCCATCTCAGGATGTGTGTACATGTTGAGCGGGAATTTTGTAAAGTCCAGCTCTTTTTTTACACCGCTAATCCATTTGATGACGAACAGACCTTCGGCCGAAGAGATATGGGCAAAACGGCTTTTGCCATTAACATCTCCAGCTGCAAAGATGTTATCAACAGATGTTTGCAGGTTATCATTGGTCCAGAGAAAATCACCATCCATGCGCAGGTCTATGTCCATCTGTGGTAGCGTTGCCTGGCGGTTGCTCAGGTTAAGGAGCAGGTCGTATTCAATAAATTCGTCGGCAAAAGTTATTTTTCCTTTTTCTACTTTTATTTTGTCGCGTGTAGCACCTAAAATGACATTAACTTTTTCCTTTTTCAGGAGCCGGAGTGCATAGTCTTTGAGAAAATCGTCTGCCAGGGGCATGATTGTGTCATTAGGGACCAGGAGTGTAACTTTACGGTCAATGAAAGCAAGCATTTGTGCCACCTCTACCGAAGGCGCATCATAACCGTAAATGACAATACGCTCAGGCATTTCTTCCATCTCATAGAACTGCTGTATGCTTGTTTCATACTCACGTTCCGGAGTTATGGGCTTAAAAGTTGAGCCAGTGGCTATGAGAATGTACCGGGTTGAGAGTAGACGGTTGCCGGCCGACACATTATGCTCATCCAGGATTTTGGCCTCTGTGGGTATGACCTCTACGTTGTTTTTCTTTAGCAGGAACTCAATACCTTTTGTCAGTCTCTTGACTATTGAGTTTGCCCTGTTCATCGCCTTTGTGTAGTTGAAGCTAATTTTTTTCCGGTCAATGCCTTCGATGCCAAACTTGGCTGCATCTTTAACCACACGGCGGTAGAATTTGGCGCTTTCAATCATTGCCTTGGATGGTATACAACCCCAGTTGAGGCACAGACCACCCACACGGTTTTTTTCAATTAAGGCAACCTTCATTCCCAGTTGCCCGGCACGTATTGCTGATACATAGCCAGCAGGTCCTGAGCCAATAATTATGATATCGTAATCCATAGTTTTTCAAGTTTTAATTATTCCATCATCAAGCTGATAGGATCAGCTAGGTATGACATTATAGTGTTTAAGAAGCGGGATACTTCTGCACCATCAACGACACGATGGTCGGCAGAGATAGACAGTGGTAACACTTTGCCTACGACGACCTGGCCGTCGCGTACAACAGGCTGTTCTGTTATGCGGCCAATGCCAAGGATACCAACCTGCGGATAATTAATCACAGGGAAAGCAAATTTGCCACCAATAGATCCGTAGCTTGTTATGGAGAAAGTGCCGTCGCGCATGTCGTCAAGGGTAATTTTGTTCTCCTCAACTTTGCGTGTTATGTTCTGCACTTCTATAGCAATCTGTTTGATGGAGAGGCGGTCTACATCCCGTATAACTGGCACTATTAGTCCACGTGGTGTGTCTACGGCAATGCCAATGTTGTAATATTTCTTGTATATCATCTTTCCGCCTTCCAGGTCCATCTCTGCGTTAAGGGCTTTGTGCTTCTTCAAAGCCAGGGCAGTAGCTTTGAGGATAAATGGCAGGTAAGTGAGCTTAATTCCTTCACGAGCATATATCTCTTTATAGCGCGACCTGATTTCCACAAGCCGGGAAATCTCCACCTCGTCAAAGACTGCCATGTGTGCAGCATTATGCTTGGAGCGTATCATGTTGTGGGCTATGGTCTTGCGAATCTGCGAAAGTTGTTCCACCTCTACACGTGGCTCCTGTGTCCCGTATGCAGGCTGTGTGGCTAGGGTTTGTCCGCTAGTTTTGCTTTGTCTTTCAACGTATTGGAGTATGTCTTTCTTTGTGACACGTCCACCGGGACCAGTACCTTTTATCTGGTTAATGTCCACACCCAGGTCTTTGGCCATGGCGCGTGCTACGGGTGTAGCCAACACTTTGCGCTTCTTTGTTTCCTGTGCCTGTGGTTTATCTTCCAGCCCTTCGTCGCTAGCGCGCATAACAGCTGCTCCTGTTGCTACTTCCAGTGTACCAACAACACCAGCGCCTTCTTCTTCCACTGCTTCAACCTTAGTGGCTTTGGCAGGATCTTCCAGTGGAGCAGTTTCTTCGCCAGCTTCAAGCTCAATTTCTACAAGTGCTTCACCGACTTTGATAACATCGCCTTCTTTTCCGAAAAGCTGGGTGATTGTACCAGACTTTGGGCTAGGTATCTCGGCTGCTACTTTGTCGGTCTCCATAACCACTAGTATGTCTCCTGCTTCTATGCGTTGCCCTTTTTTGACTTTCCATTCCAGGATAATGCCTTCTTCCAGGCCTTCTCCGATGTCAGGAAATTTGAATATATATTTTGCCATAGTTGTCTGATTTTTAGTAGTTAACAATATTTAGGATTTCATACAGGATTTTTTCTGGTGTAATCATGTAATGATGTTCGCCCTTGGGCAGGGGAACGATGGTGTCAAAACCGGCGACACGGCGTGGAGGAGCTTCCAGATAAAGGAAGGCTTCTTCTATAACTATCTGGGTGATTTCAGATGCCACGCTAAAGCTACGCGGACTTTCTGCAACGGTCATTATACGGCCGGTTTTGCGTACAGACTCCCTGATTGTTTCACGGTCAATAGGATAAATTGTGCGTAGGTCAATTATTTCTACAGATATACCTTGTTTTTTTGCCAGGACGGCTGCTTTTTGCACTTCACGGACAAGGGCACCGTATGTCACTATTGTCAGGTCATCGCCTTTCTGTATAATCTTTGCTTTGCCCAGTGGAATTGAAAATTTTTCCTCGGGAACCTCCTGTTTAATAGCGCGGTAAATACGCTTTGGCTCCATGTATATTACAGTGTCATCGCTTTCAATAGCCGATATCAACAGACCTTTGGCGTCATGTGGAGTAGAAGGTATAACAACCTTGACACCTGGTATATGGCCGAATAGAGCCTCCATGCTTTCCGAGTGGTGCTCCAGGGCATTGATTCCACCACCGTATGGCATGCGTATAACTATTGGTGTGGGGTAGCGTCCGCGTGTACGGTTGCGGAAACGTGCAGCATGTGAGATTATCTGGTTAAAAGCAGGATAAACGAATCCTGAGAACTGCATTTCAACAACTGGCCTGAGGCCTGCTGCTGCCATTCCCACGGCAGTACCGACAATTGCAGACTCTGCCAGTGGAGAGTCAAAAACACGCTCTTTACCATATTTTTTTTGCAGGCCTTCGGTGACGCGAAACACTCCGCCTTCCTTGCCTACGTCCTCACCATACACAATGACGTTTTGGTCTTCGGCGAGTTTTATATCTAATGCGTTATTGATTGCATTAACGAGATTCATTACTTTCATTGGACTGAATTTTTTAGTTGTTAATAGCTTGTTTCTGTGTCTTGAAAAACTCCTGTTTCCAACGGAGGAAGCGTTGGTGTTCAAGCATTTGTTGCTTGAGATCCTCTGGCATATCGGCGTACATATATTTGAATACATCCTCAAGCAGGTAAGGTCCGTAATTTTCGGCTTCGGTAAATATGCGGTCTACCTGCTTTTTATATTCAGAGACGAGCTTCTCTTCTTGTTCGTCACTCCACAATCCTTTTTTTATAAGGTAAGCCTTGAGACGGCGCAAAGGATCGCGCAGGTCCCATTGTTTTTCCTCTTCCTGGTCACGGTATTTGCTAGGGTCGTCGGATGTGGTGTGGGCTCCTTTGCGGTATGTCACAGCTTCTATAAGCACAGGTTCATAATGGTTGACTGCTAGTTCGCGGGCTTGTTTAACCACAGAAAACATTGCAAAGAAATCGTTTCCATCTACTTTAATGCCTTTTATACCATAAGCTATGGCCTTGACTGCGTAGTTTATAGAGGCAGTCTGGTCCTCCTTACGGGTTGAGATAGCATACTGGTTGTTCTGCACGGTAAAGACAACAGGTACTTTCCATACACCTGCGAAATTTAGGGCTTCGTGGAAATCTCCTTCTGATGTTCCGCCATCTCCAATGTAAGCAAAGACGGCCTGTTTCAGTCCCTTATATTTGAGGGCATAACCCACTCCCGTAGCATGAGGCAGCTGTGATGCTATAGGAACAGAGATGGGCAAGATGTTTTTAGCATTTTTGAATACAGTTCCATCTTCGTAGCCCATAAAGTAAAGGAAAATTTCTTTTAGTGTAGCGCCTTTGGCTAGGTAAATGCCCATTTCACGAAAGGCAGGCACCACCCAGTCGTCTTCTTCTATTACAAAAGCCGAAGCTATGTGGATAGCCTCCTGGCCATAGTTAGGAGGATATGTGTAGATGCGTCCCTGACGCTGGTATGAGACAGTCATCAGGTCGGCTGTGCGCTCAAAAAGCATGTCTTTGTATGCTTTGACGATCTGTTCGTCAGACAGGTCTGGCATGAGGTCTGGATTTATGATATTGCCTTCGTTGTCCATGACCTGTACCATCTTGTCGTCTAAAGGGGAATATTTGTCAAACATATCAGTAATTGTTTTAAGTGATTGTAGTCATTGATTTGTATCAAAG
>JALWNS010000050.1 GCA_027083655.1 Bacteroidales bacterium
TTTTATTGCCTCCTGAAAAATCCGGAGCAACAGTGTTGCCCGGATTTTTTGTTTTTAGGCATGTATAAATTTTTTGTAGTTTCTGTTTATTGTTAATATTATAGTAGTATCCTATCCTTTTTGCCAGTTTTTTCATTTTAGTGGTATAGCCGTCAAAGCCCATAATCTTAGGTAAAACTTGTATTAAAGTTTTGTTTTTATAAAAAATTTATAAATTTGACCTCAAACTTAAACTATCTATTATGGTTTCTCTAAAAGAAATTCAGAAGTTCATACAGGAGTTAGCTAAGTCTGATATAGTCAGGCTTGAGCTAAAAAGTGAAGATCTTGAGCTTAATGTTCAATTCAAGCCCGAACAAAAAGAAGTAGAAGCTAATACCGAAAAGATTATAATCCCACAGATGGCTGCACAAATGCCTGTTCCTCCTGTTGCACAGCCACCTATGCCACAACCTGCCGCTCCGCAACAGGCGCAGCCACAAGTAGCAGACGATCAGCAAGCCAAGCAGAAACAAGAGGAGAAAGATGCAGATCTCATCGAAATTCGTGCTCCAATGGTAGGAACATTTTACCGTCGTCCTGCTCCTGATAAACCTCCTTATGTAGAAGTAGGGGACCATATTAAGCCAGGCGATGTTGTTTGTATCATTGAGGCAATGAAGTTGTTTAACGAAATAGAAGCCGAAGTAGAAGGTGTTATCGAAAAGATACTCGTCGAGGATGCTACTCCTGTCGAGTATGATCAACCATTGTTCCTTGTCCGTCCTGCTAAATAAGATCCAACTAAAAAGGAAAAGTGATGTTTAAGAAAATACTCATTGCTAATAGAGGCGAAATAGCTTTGCGTGTCATACGCACTGCTAAGGAAATGGGAATCAAGACAGTGGCAATTTATTCTACTGCTGACAAAAATTCATTGCATGTTCGCTTTGCCGATGAGGCAGTTTGTATAGGTCCACCAGAAAGCTCCAAGTCATATCTTAATATACCGCAAATAATGGCTGCGGCCGAATTGACAGGTGTAGATGCTATACATCCGGGATACGGCTTCTTGGCAGAAAATTCACTTTTTGCTCGTATATGCGAAGAGAATGGTATTACATTCATAGGACCTACAGCCGATCAGATCGATAATATGGGAGACAAAGCTACTGCACGCCGTATAATGATAGAAGCTGGAGTGCCTGTAGTGCCTGGTTCTGATGGTGTTATTGATGACCTGGATAAAGCAAAAGGTATAGCCAAGGAGATTGGTTATCCTGTTATGCTTAAAGCAACAGCAGGTGGTGGAGGCAAAGGTATGCGAGTTGTTTGGTCAGAAGATGAGTTTGAAAAAGCATGGAATAATGCCAAGATGGAAGCCAAAGCAGCTTTTGGTAATGATGGGGTCTATATAGAGAAGTTCATAGAGGAACCCCGTCATATTGAGATACAGATAGCCGGGGATAAATATGGCCGTGTCGTACACCTATCAGAAAGGGAATGCTCTGTGCAACGTAGACATCAGAAATTAATTGAAGAGACACCTTCGCCTTTCATTACAGAAGAGCTTAGAGAGAAAATGGGACAGGCCGCAATCAAAGCAGCGCAGGCTATCAATTACCAGAGTGTAGGTACAGTCGAATTCCTTGTGGATAAGAATCGAAACTTTTACTTTATGGAGATGAATACGCGTATACAAGTAGAGCATCCTATTACTGAGGAGGTTATAGAGTTTGATCTTGTCAAAGAACAGATTAAAATAGCAGCTGGTGTGGCCATTTCTGGAAAGAACTATTATCCTAAAATGCATGCTATCGAATGCCGTATAAATGCAGAAGATCCATTTAATAACTTTATGCCATCACCAGGTAAGATTGAAGTATGGCATATGCCAGGTGGCCATGGAATTAGGGTCGATTCCCACGTTTATGCTGGTTATGTGGTACCTCCTTATTACGATTCTCTGGTTGCGAAACTAATTGCAGTAGGCCAGGAGAGAGAAGAAGCAATACGTAAAATGCAACGTGCCCTGGAAGAATTTGTAATCGAAGGTATTAAGACTACAATCCCGCTACATCAGAAAATTTTAGCTCATCCAGATTTTGTAAAAGGAAATTATAATACTAAATTTCTGGAAACTTTTAAATTCGACGAATCATGAAAAGCAAAGGAAACGGGGAACAGACTGTAGCAAATGTATTTAATATTATTGGTAATGGCACAAATATCAAAGGAGACGTTAATGCAAGTGGAGATATCCGTATAGACGGCACAATTGTCGGTAATCTGAACACCTCTGGCAAACTTATTATTGGAGAGCAAGGCTATGTCGAAGGAGAAACAAGCGTTAGAGTGGCAGATATTTCTGGATCTTATAAAGGTAAACTTACTGCCTCTGAGCTTGTGGTGTTGAGAGCTTCCTCTAAGTTTGATGGAGACTTGTTTACAAAGAAAATTGTTATAGAAGAGGGTAGCGTATTTAATGGTACCTTGACAATGGAACAGAATGCACAAAAATCTTCTCAGAACAAAAAAGAGTAATAGATTTAATATCTCGTCATAATAGGGCTATCCTTGTGGCAAGGGATAGCCCTTTTTTGTTATATCACAAAGTCATTAATTAGCCCTATTGATGTTTTACAAATTATTAACCTCACTACCTAGATACTAAGTATTATCTTTGCCCCAAATCAAAAAAAATGGACCAAAAAGTTACAAAAGGGGTTAGAATACTTCAAGGGGATCCTAAGAAAGCTATTATTAAGCTAGCTTTGCCAATGATGGCAGGAATGCTCGTCCAGACATTATATAACTTGGTAGATGGTATCTGGGTAGCCGGATTGGGCAAAGATGCCCTGGCAGCTATTGGACTTTTTTTCCCTGTTTATATGGTTATTGTTTCTATAGCTTCTGGACTTTCTGTTGGGGGAAGCTCTGCTATCTCGAGAAAAATAGGGGCAGTGGACAAAAAAAACGCAGATAGTGCTGCTATTCATACACTGGTTATAAGTTTGCTGGTTGGTGGTTTAATAATCCTGCTTGTTTTCCCCTTTCTGCGAAAGATCTTTAGCATATTGGGTGCTACAGGTGTTGTCCTTGATTATGTTGTAGGATACTCCCGTATCATAATTGCAGGCCTGATAATAATTTTTTTTACCAATATTGCCAGTGGTATTCTTCGTGGTGAGGGAGATATGCAGCGGGCAATGTACGCCATGATACTGGGTTCTGTATTGAATATTATTTTGGATCCAATATTTATTTATGTTTTTAACCGGGGAATAAAAGGGGCGGCATGGGCAACATTAGTTTCTATTACTGTTTCTGCTTTGTTTATGTTCCGGTGGCTTTTTATCAACAAATCGACATATATTAGCTTTAATTTCCGGCAGGCTAGTTATAATCCACATATTCTTAATGAAATATTAAAAGTTGGTATACCAGCCTCTTTCTCGCAATTGGCTATGGCTTTTGCTATGTTTTTCATTAACATGATAATTATTAAAGTTGATGGCACAGATGGTATAGCTGTCTTTACTAGCTCTTGGCGTATAATACTTTTTGGTATTGTTCCTTTGCTAGGTATTGCTATGGGTGTCACTAGTGTCACAGGTGCAGCATTTGGAGCACAGGATTTTGACAAATTACGGACTGGCTATCTTTACGGAGTAAGCTTTGGCTTTGTTGTTGAGTTTTTTGTTGCCCTAACCATATTTTTTCTTGCTCCACAGTTGGCTTTTCTTTTTACTTATTCCGCTTCAGCAAGTAGTATATCCGGAGATATGGTCGTGGCTTTGAAAATATTTAGCCTCTTCTTGCCTGGAGTTCCCTTAGGTATGATTACATCTGCGATGTTCCAAGGTATAGGAAAAGGAATGTATGCTTTTTCTATAACATTTCTAAGAACAATAATTTTCCAATTGATATTTTCTTATTTGCTTGCAATAACCTTTGGAATGGGACTCAAAGGTGTGTGGTGGGGTATAATGCTAGGAAACCTTTCTGCATCATTAATTGGCTTTATTTGGGGACAGTTTGTTATCTCACGTTTAAAAAAACAATTTCCTGTGCCAGAACCTTTATTAGGCTATGAAATGTAATAGGTTGTGGATAAATGTATATAAAACCAAGTACACATAGATTAGTATAAATGCCTATGAAGCTTACAATAATGAAAAGGGAAAATCTAAAAACAAAAATGATTCGTATTAACCAATATGTTTAAAAGACTGGGTCGTTAACAAAAGTATAATACCACTTCTTAACTGAAAATGTACAAATGATAAGTGCTTATATCACCAGCAAGTGGCATGGGTGCTTTGTAGGCAAGTAAGATTATATAAGTATTTTTGATAAAAAATATTAATCAAGGTTAGCGTTAGTTTTGTAAAGATCCTTTTAACTGCAAGAGTATCATAAAAAATGCAAGTATATCTGAAGTGTAAATTAATTGCTTAGGTTATAAAATTTCTAATGCATAGCGTTAGATAAAATTTCAAATAACACACTGAAAATCAGTAAAACATAGGTGCTCTAAATTACTATTTATTGGCCCAATGCGTAGTGTAGGATAAAAGAGCACGCCTAAAAACAGGCGTGCTCTTTTATAATTGTATTTTTACGGGGACTTTCATCAAAAAGGCAAGGACTGGGAAAAGTTTTCTAAAAAGACACAAATTATCTTACTTAATTATGTCAAAACCTGTATAAGGCACTAAAACATCTGGTATTTTTATTCCATCTTGGGTTTGGTAATTCTCTAGTATAGCCGCGTAGATACGTGGTAATGCCAAAGCACTCCCATTAAGTGTATGGACGAGGCGTGTCTTTTTCTCCCCATTAGGACGGAAACGTATTTTCATACGATTGGATTGGAATGTCTCAAAATTCGATACAGAACTAACCTCTAACCAGCGGTCCTGGCCTGCAGAGTAAACTTCAAAATCATACGTCATAGCAGAGGTAAAACTCAAATCACCTCCACACAAACGAACAATTCTATACGGTAAACCGAGGCTTTGTACAAGGCTTTCCACGTACTCCACCATTTCATCTAAAACTTCGTATGAATTATCCGGATGCGCAATTTGCACAATCTCTACTTTGTCAAACTGGTGAACCCTGTTTAATCCCCTTACATCTTTACCGTATGAGCCTGCCTCGCGTCGGAAGCAAGGTGTGTAAGCTGTCAGTTTTACTGGTAATTGCTTTTCTTCCAGTATAATGTCCCTGTAAATATTTGTCAGGGGTACTTCTGCTGTCGGTATAAGATAGAAATCATCTAGCAATGTACGGTACATTTGTCCCTCTTTGTCAGGTAATTGTCCTGTACCAAAAGCCGTTGCCTCATTTACCATAAACGGGGGTACATATTCCATGAAGCCTTGATCGCGGGCCTTGTCCAGAAAATAACTTATCAGTGCGCGCTGTAATACCGCACCTTTCCCCTTGAAAACAGGAAAACCAGAGCCTGTTAATTTGGTACCGAGCTCAAAGTTTATTATATCATATTTAGCGGCGAGCTCCCAATGTGGCAAAGGTTCAAAATCAAATGCTGGTTTATCTCCGCCTTCACGAATAATCTCATTATCAGTCTCATCTCTACCGGCAGGTACGTCTTTGTGTGGTATATTAGGTAGCTGTACAACTAGCTCAAAAAGCTTCTTATCCAGTGGATCGAATTTAGCTTCTAGCTCTTTTATGCGCTCTTTTAGATCCATTGACTCTTTTTTGGCATGCTCTGCTTCGTCCTTCTTGCCTTGTTTGTATAGCAAACCTATTTGTTTGGCTAATGTGTTTTGTCTGGCCTTCAGATTTTCTATCTCTTTCTGTAATTCACGTTTTTCTTTATCAAGCTCTGTTATCTGGTACACGATGTCTTTAGCATCAAAATTTTTAATCTTAAGCCGTTCTATTACGTAATCAGGATTATCTACAATAAATTTAATCTGTAACATAACTCTATTTTTTTATAAAATCATTAGCAAAGGTAATAATTAACTTTCTAACAAGTATAATTTTATTCGTCCTATTAAACAAAAAAAGGGAGTGTAGCAATTCTACACTCCCTTTAATTGAAGCAGATAATCCTATTGGTGTTTAGAGGCAACTAAATTACGCTCTTTGCGTTTTTGTTCGCGCTCACGCTTTTGTGCTACTGCTTTCTCGTAATCTTCTTTGGTTAAAACAGAAACATATGATCTATTGCCACGTTTCTTCTCAAAAAATACATAACCATCGATCAATGCAAATAATGTATAATCCTTACCAACTCCGACATTCTTGCCAGGGTGGTGCTTTGTACCTCTCTGGCGTACGATTATATTTCCAGCTTTTACAAATTGTCCTCCAAATTTCTTAACTCCAAGCCTTTTACTTTCGGAGTCGCGACCATTTCGGGTTGAACCTTGACCTTTTTTGTGTGCCATGTGATTACAATTTTGGGTTAATCAATAATAAATTTAACGTACAATATCCTCTACGAGGATCTGGGTGAGATACTGACGATGACCGTTGAGCTTCTTATAGCCCTTGCGTCTCTTCTTCTTGAAAACTAATACCTTATCCCCCTTCAAATGACGAAGGACCTTTACTTTTACCTTGGCGCCTTTTACAACAGGCTGACCAACCTCTACTTGATCACCGTCTTCAATAAGATAAACCTTATCGAATTCTATTACTTCGCCTTCGGCATTTGGAAGACGGTGTACATACAGCTTTCTGTCCTTTTCTACTTTAAACTGCTGTCCCTGGATTTCGACTATTGCATACATAAGCTCTTTTTTTTTTGGGCTAAGGCGGTGCCTTATCCGCACTCTTTACTGTGCCTTATAACCCATATTTTGTCGTGCAAAATTAATAAACACTATTTGAAAAACAAAATTAGTTTTAATTATTCTCTTGCTCTGTTTCATCTTTTTTAACAGTATCTACCTTCTTTATTCTTCCTTCCTCGACGTATGCTATCTTTATCAAATTGCCTTCCTTATCATAAAAATATTTTTTCCCATTATACAAAACACCTCCTCGATACTCTCCTTCTGATACAAGCTTGCCTTCAGCATTATAAAAACGGAAGAAACCAGAACCTGAAAATTGTTTATACGTACGGGTACTATCACTCTGGTTTGGTTCGGCTTCAACTTTTGCAACCGCAGCATAATACTGGGTTTTTGTCGAGTCTTCTTTGCCTGCTACATAATATTTCCTTAGCATAATATCACCTGTATCGTAATATTCTATATACTGTCCATCTTGTACTCCATCTTTCCAGTTACTAATTTTATGCACTTTACCATTAGGATAATACTCTTTTATTTGACCATTCTCCTTTCCCGCTTTCCATGTACCCTCTACATATTTCTGTCCATTATCATAGTAATAGATTTGCTCACCTTCGCGCTTGCCATTTGGGCCAAAATGCCACAAATATTTGAGCTGTCCGTTTTCATAATAGTACCTGTACTCTCCGACCCATTTATTTCCCAACCATGTTCCTTGCTCACGTATTATTCCATTTTCGTAATAAGTAATCACCGGTCCGTATATGCGGTTATTCTTATAGAATGATTTTGTCTTTATATTGCCATTAGGGTAATAAATTATCCATTCCCCCTCTTTTTTCCCGTCTTTATAATATCCCTTCTGTACTATACCATTGGCATAATTATTATTAAAGTATATCCATAACCCTTGTTTTCGGCCTTGCTCATCAATACGGTTAATCGTATCCCCTTTGTAAATTTTATAAGACTTCCATTGCGCAGAGCTTGTTATTATAACAGACAACATAAA
>JALWNS010000051.1 GCA_027083655.1 Bacteroidales bacterium
CATAAACAAAGAGTTTATATTTTTTTGAAGCCATTAACCCCATGCAAGATCCAGGATTTGTTCGTAGTCTTCATTATTCATTTCAATGTTAAAGCCTTGTGGACTGTCATATTTTAATTGGTCTAACAATAGCTCTTTGTCCCCTTGGGATGTTATACCTATATCTTTCATACGTACAGGTGCACCTAAGCTAGAGAAAAAGGCTTCTATTTTTTCAATAGTTTGGTCAGCAGATAAGCTTTCGTTAAACAAAAGGTAGCCAAGTAATTCTAAGCGGTATTTCAATCTGTGTTTAAAATGCTTCATCCAGGCAGGATAAATAATAGATAGCGTTGCACCATGAGGTGTGTCAAAAACAAGGCTAATGTTGTGGGCAAAATTGTGTACACCCCAATCGCCATCAGTTTCCCTACCATAAAAGAGCAAACCATTAAGAGCATTTGTAGCTGCCCACATTATTTTCTCCCTTAGTCTCAGATTATTCAAATCATCAACTAGTAGTGGACCATATTCCATAGCCTCCCGTACAACGGCCGCCACAAATTTATCATTAAGAGAATTATCGTCACCTGCCGCAAAGTATGCTTCGAAAGCATGAGCAATTAAATCTACAATGCCATAGGCAGTATAATCTGCAGGCACAGTCAGGGTTAAAGTTGGATCTAAGAATGATTCGTCTGGGTAGGCTAAGGGGCTATAGAATCCAAGCTTTTTTTTCTTGTCATTCAATTGAATTACTGCAAAAGGATTCATTTCTGTTCCTGTTGCAGCAAGTGTTAAAATAGCTAATAAAGGTACTTTCTTTGTTGGTTCGGCTTTATATAAGACCATATCCTTGGGATCTATGTCCGAAGCATACGCCAGACTCGTTATTTTACTACTATCTATTACACTACCACCTCCCAAGGCTATAATAAAATCAATGTTTTCTTTTTTGCATACTTCTACTGCTTTGTATACGTCGTCTATAACTGGATTGGATTTTATACCAGAGTATTCTACATGACTTATACCTGCTTTTGATAATTCATTTATAACGGCATCTAAATAACCATGTTTTTTGACCGAACCCTGGCCGTAAATGATTATTGCTTTCTGTCCATATTTGGATGCAGACTTAGCCAAATCTTCTATAACACCCTGGCCAAAGTGAAGGATTGTGGGATTGTGAAGAATGAATTTTTTCATATGAAAAATATTTTTTATTTGTTTTTCGTCGTTAAATTTATAAAGAATAAATTTTAACTTTGGCGAAGTTCTAAAATGTGGCAAAAATTTTGAACTGAATAAAATTAAAACTAAATGATAGAAAAATGAAAAAGAAACTGGTTCTAGTTTTAATAATGTTTCCAATATTAATTGCAGGTGTAAAAATTTTTTTTAAACTTGGTCCTGAGACAGATGCTTTAGCTTCCGGGCAATCCCGTTATATTTTTAGTCCGCATAAAGATGTGAATACATATTATTGGTTTAGTGTAGGAGTTAAAACCAGATATGCAGATAATAGATACCGTATAATAAGTGTATCCAAAAACATTTATGAAGGGAGAATTAAAAAGTTTGAAAGAGATTTGTGGCGGGGCTTAGCATACAGGAAAATAGTTATTGGACCTTTCATTTCGTCGGAAGATGCTAGTAAGGCACAGTTAATATATAAATCACTTATTAGGGTTAAGAAAGAAGATGAT
>JALWNS010000052.1 GCA_027083655.1 Bacteroidales bacterium
GTTCTGGATAAACCCAACCGTGACTGGAATCAACGGATAGACGCAGGGAAACAGGCTGCTTGCCATGCCGACGAGGATATAGACCGGAATGGCAAACAGCGGCTCTGCAAGGCTGTCGGCTGCCAACTGATTCAGGGAGTTTGTGAAAATATCCATAATTTTTTTATCAGGAGCTGTTGCTTCGATGTATACCGTACCGTCTGGTTCGTTCCTGACAAATCCTTTGATACCAAGGATATTAGCTTTCTGTGTGATATAGTATCTAAAACCCACACCCTGGACGCGGCCATGTAGCCTAAACTGTTTTGAGATCATTTTTATTTAGTTCTTAACGTTTTCTTTTTCTTGTTCGAAGAAAAATTTGTCTGCAAAAGCAGGTTTAAGGTCATCCAACCACAGGGCTTTTTCGTCATATTGGGCAAAGAAAGGACGACCAACCCAATCAGGGTTTCTGCCCTGGATAAACTGCAGGCTAATATATTTATTACCATTAATTTCTACAACACCATTAATCAAAACTTTTCCAGGGGTAGCAGACATACTTGGGCCACGGACAGTACGGGCTATACCACTAACCTGGTTGTATGCTTTCCTGAATATTTGCCAAGCCTCGACAATAGGTACACCAAAATAATGTTGAGCACCTGTATCACGTGCCATGAACATATAATAAGGAATGATGTTGAGTTCTACTTCCATTTGCCATTTTTTGGCCCAGTCCTTACTATTGTCATTAATGTGACGCATTAATGGGGACTGTGACCTGAGGACTGCTCCTGTTTCTAATATTCTTTCTATTGCGAGCTGTGTCTCTCGTGGCACAAGTTCTTTCCAGTGATTGATATGTAGTGGTAATGTAAGGTGTAGGCCTGTTTCACGTATTTCTCTGAATAAGTTGAGCAGGTCGTCAGCGTCAGGGTCGGTGAGGAAGCGGAATGGCCAGTAAAGAACGGATTTTGTTCCGAAACGTATAGTGCGCAAGTTTGGTATATATCCATTTTTCTTAGCCTCGAGTATAGGTTCGACATAACGACGCAGAATATTAGAGCGCATAATGAGCGGATCACCACCAGTGAACAGGATGTCTGTAATTGTTGTATGACGGTGGATGTATTCGATAAGAATATCTACTTCTTTGGAGGCAAATTTAAGGCTATCAATGCCTATAAATTGCGGCCAGCGGAAACAGAAAGAGCAGTATGCATGGCATGTCTGGCCTTGTTTTGGGAAAAATAAAATTGTTTCGCGGTATTTATGCTGTGACCCTGTAAGTTTGTATCCATCGATTTCGGGTACATTTTTGTCCATTTGACCTGCTGGGTGTGGGTTGTGGTGCCAACGTATTTCATTAACAACCCTTTGTAGCTCGTCTTTTGGCGCATTATTTTTAATGAGCGAAGCAACTTTTTCGTATTCATCATCGTATAGCATACCACGGTTTGGAAAAACGATGTTAAAAATAGGGTCGCTTTTGTAGTTGTCCCAGTCTATTGATTTGTCGATAATGAAATTGTTAACTTTAAAAGGAAAAACATGTCCTACTACTTCAATATCAAAAATTTCCTGCTCACTGAGATGATCCACAATCTGAGGAATTTTTTTAAAATTGGCTAATGTGAAACTTTTGTAATTCATAGGCAATATATTTTGGGGTTTAGATTCCGGTAGTTGCACTAACAAGTATATA
>JALWNS010000053.1 GCA_027083655.1 Bacteroidales bacterium
GGCGCCGTCCCATCACTGGTCCTATGCCCGGTACAAACAATAAAGCAAGTTTATATAAGAGCCCATCATTCTCCATTCCTAAGCTCCTCTTTTTTGCGTAAGATATGAGCAGGTATATAGATTATTAATGCTATAAGGATAAACAATATTAACAACAACCGCCTGATTGTAAAATATTTAGCCAAGAAAAAAGACAAAAAAATGAAAACCAGGTTTATCACTGACAATATAACCAAAGTCTGGCGTTGGGAAAAGCCAAGGCGCAGGAAAATATGATGAATATGGTTCTTGTCAGGCTCGAAAAAATGCTTACCGCTAACCACACGGACAAAAACTATTCTCATCAAATCATAAAAAGGAATAATCATTATACCAAAGGACACAGCCGGTGCTGGGAAAAACTTAAGATCCGAAAAACGCAGGACAAACTCATTGAATTGAATAGCCAAAAGACCAATAGTTAACCCAATAATCATAGTACCTGTATCGCCCATAAAAATTTTATTTTCCCCGCGCGACAAATTATAACGCAGATAAGCCAGTAGTGATCCTATGAGGATAGCCGCAATAACAGTATATTCGTAAATATGACGCTGGTAAAACCACCAACCTAGGGTAGCAGCCGCCTCAATAGCTATGATCGAAGCCAATCCATCAATCCCATCAATGAAATTAAACGCATTAATTATTATCAGAAAAACAAAAACTGTGATCCCAATACCAATCCAATCAGGTATGTAAAAAATATGGAAAAATCCATGCAAATTAGTAATCCTGACATCCCCGAGAAAAACAACCAAGCTAACTGCCACAAGCTGTCCGAGAAACTTGGTCAAAGGGGCTGTAATGAGTATATCATCCTTTATGCCTATGAAAAAGAGTATAATCAAAGACGCCAGAAAACTATTCATATATCCAATACACTCATTATCAAACACAAGCAAAGCAACAATGGAAATGGATGCAAAGATGGCCGTACCTGCCAACCGGGGTATAGGTTTACTATGAACTTTGCGCTCATCAGGACTATCCAACCAACCTGTCATACGCGTCACCCGGATAATAGTAGGTATTGCCACAAAAGTTATTGCAAAAGAGAGTAGAAATCCTAAAATTATCTTTATTTTAACCAGGCTCAAATCCATGTAGTATCTTGTTAACTTAACTTACAAATTTTTATTTTATAAATCAATTAATCAAATCTATTTGACAGATGAAGCCGACATTAGCTATCTATGCGCCAATAGACATCAATCCAGACTACCCTGAATATATCCACGACCATAATCTAGCCCTATTCAAAGATGGCGAAATATTAAAATATTTACATCTCGAAAGAATAACAAGGCAAAAATATGACAATTCCCTGCATCGTCTATTATATGATACGTTGAAAAAAGCAAAATTGCTCACACTGGATGCTGATTTAGCCTTTGTGGACAGTGTTTTGGGCAAAAGCTTTATTTCCACAGATGGCAAATTCCGTTTCGAGACAGACCCGTGGGAGGCAATCAAGCCCCAGGCATTCAAAGGACGGTCACTGTGGCTCACACCAGAGGAAAAACAAGCTTATGGAATATCGCATGAACTGGCACACATATTCTCTACTGTGCCTTTCTATGGTATATTCCGGGACAATAGCCTGCTTATTCATTTTGATGGAGGCGCAAGCAAGAGCAACCTGTCTGTTTGGACATGGCATGATGGCAAATTGGATCTTATAGACTATTCATGGAAAGCCAGGCACCTGTCCTCGCTATTTAATGCTAATGCCCTTAATTTCTTCATCACTGGTGTCAAAAGACGCGAACACAATAGCATGGCAGGCAAATTCATGGGACTGGCAGGCTGGGGGCAATATAGACCTGAGATTGAGCAGTGGCTCATAGAAAACAATTTCTTTGCTGACATCTGGCATGATAAAAAAATCTTTTTCCTGAAGGCCAGGGAACGCTTTGGTTGGAACGGACAAAGCTTTGACACCCACGACAAATTTCTCCAGGATATAGCAGCCACAGTACAACACTATTTCACACGTGAGACTGTAAAGCTTATAGCTTATTTTCAGACATTTACCAAAACAAAAAATCTTTACTATACTGGAGGCAGTGCCCTGAGCCTTTATACAAACCAGGCGCTAGCCAATAGCGGACTTTTTGAAAATATCTATATACCACCAGCACCGGGAGACTCCGGGTTAAGCCTTGGTGCAGGAGCTTTTGTCGAATGGTCCAAAGGTAATGAAATAAAACAGCATCTGCCGTATTTGAATAATTGGGGACTAGATAATCCACAGGTTATTGACTATACGCATGACATAGAACGAATTGCTACGCTGCTAATGGACGAAAAAGTCATAGGCGTGTGTAATGGCTGGGGAGAAGCAGGCCCACGTGCACTGGGAAACAGAAGCATTATAGCATTACCACATAGCCGCAGACTGGCCAGGCGTGTGAGCCAAGAGATGAAAGGCAGGGAATGGTACCGGCCTATTGCTCCTATTATGTTATCCACTGAGGCGCAGAAAGTGACAGGGATAAAGCACTTACCTGAGATTGCACGGTATATGCTTATTAACTTCAAGGTGCTACCACAATGGCATGACAGGCTCAAAGGCGTTATTCATGCAGATGGAACAGCAAGAATACAGGTACTCATGGCACGGGAGGAAAATCCTTTTATGTGGGATCTGCTTACCTTTTTACGTGATAAATACCAGGTCCCTGCATTGATTAACACTTCCTTTAATTCCCGTGGCAAGCCCATTGTGCATACTGCCAGGGATGCCATCCAAGAAGCTAAAATTATGGGGCTAGATGCTCTCGTGATTGATGGGCAGTTGGTAGAAAGTTAAATTTACACAACAGAAGTGGCAATGAGGCTTGAGCTCATTGCCACAAAAAAGCTGAATAGTGCCGATTTACCACGAACACAAAACTTCTTTAATTTGGTATAACATTATTCAAAGATACCAAAACGCTAATCTGTTGTTACTCAACGGAATAACTACTTATCACTTTTCAAGGGTTAATTATTTTTTGTCTAAACACTGTGTTCTCTGGTTAATAATCCTGACAAATAATACCATTTACAAAGATAAGAATTCCGTTCCCTGCAAGGTGCCTCCGGCACGCTTGCAGGGTAATTGAACGTTTACTACATGAAACCTTTAGCTATCTTAGCCCTTTCGACTATTATCAGGCACGCTTGCAAGGTAATTGACGTTTCAATAGTTAGTCCTTTTTTTGTCTAAACACTGGGTTCTGTGGTTAATAAACCTGACAAATAATACCATTTACAAAGATAAAAATTCCGTTTCCTGCAAGGTGCCTTCGGCACGCTTGCAGGGAAATTAATCATTTAGTCTTGCACTGGTCTGAGTATCGCTGCAAAACCACCTCCCCATTGCAGGTAAATATCCATTCTGTCGCCCCTGGTAACCATCTGCCGTGCATAATCATAATGAGTAGGATTGACGTCAGAGTCTGGAGCATCCACCATATACTCCATTTCGTACATCTGTCCCTCTGGCAGGAAGTCAAATGTAACGGTAAAAGGACGTGGCGTTTCACCATTGATCACGCCAATATACCAGTTCTGGCCATTGCGGCGTGCGACTGCTGCCATCTCACCTGCCCTGCCTGCCAATGGCACTGTCTCATCCCACACCGTAGGAATTGCGGAAATAAACTCAGTTGAGCGGCGGTTTCTGAGGTAATTCGTCGGGCTATCGGCCAACATCTGCAAAGGACTGTAATAGACTACATACATAGCAATCTGGTGCGCACGTGTACCCATCACACGCGGATGTTTCCAGCTTATGATGAATTGGTCTTTTGTCGTATTTAGCATTCCCCCGGGTGTATAATCCATTGGTCCCACTGCGTTGCGTGTGAAAGGCAGGGTAACGTTGTGGGCCGGTGTTATAGACTTACTCCATTTATTATTCTCGGCACCACGCACACCCTCGTATGACAAAATATTTGGATAAGCACGCCGCAGTCCTGCCGGGGAAAAAGATCCATGGAAATCAACAACCAGCTGGCGTTTGGCTGCCTCACGGGCCACACGTTCGTAGAAGTTAACCATTTTCTGGTCTGCTCGTTGCATGAAATCAACCTTAATGCCTACCGCTCCCCATGCTGCGAAGCTATCCAGCACCTGCTCCATATCCTGGTCCAGCGGTCCCCATAGCGTCCACAGTATTATGCCCACGTTTTTCCGGCGGCCATAATCAATCAAATATTTAACATCCATACCTGGACGGAAATGGAGTAGATCCCATGTCGTGCGCGACCAACCTTCATCAAAAATAACATATTCCAGTCCAAATTGGGCAGCAAAATCAATGTAAAACTTATATGTCTCTGTGTTTATGCCGGGCTCAAAGTCCACACCTTCCAGCTGGCGTGCGTTCCACCAGTCCCAGGCAACCTTACCAGGCTTGACCCACGAAAAATCCATGGGCATAGGCGTTGGGCTGGACAGTTGCCACACAAGATCATTGGCCATCAAATCTTTCTCCTCTGGTGCTAACATAAACAGTCGCCATGGCAAAGTCCTTTTCCCTGCAGTGCGGGCAATATATGGTGCTTCTTTCACTACTACCTGGTTGCGGTCAGAGCGCAGTGTGGCAGGCCGTAGCTCCAGTGGCACCTTTGGGAAAACTGCTTTGAGCAAACCATCTTTATACTGGACAAACATGTGCGGGTAATCATGCAGGTCTGCCTCTGCCACCAGTATACTCAAGCCTTTAGTGCGCACCAATACCGGTGTATAAGCAAATGCACCATCCTTGAGTTCCCCGAAACGCACATGCTCGTATATCCGCTCCTGGTGGGAAATAAAGCCTTTGTCTCCGGGAAAGAACACCTCATCGTCCGGAGTAAAAGCCATATCCAGGACTTCATTATAAACAGTGAGCGAGTCACGGCGGTCTGACTTCCATCTATATGCCAGTCCGTTATTGTACAGTACCATTTCAAGGGCAAAACCTTTGTTCAGATACAACACCAAGCCATAATAACCATTGCCCTGGACCTTAACATCCTTTTTTACTGTCCAATGATTAGACTTATCTCTGGCGAACAGGATATCAATCTTTTGTGCGGACATAACTTTGTCCCCACGGTAATACAGCAGCCAGCTAATCTGGCCATCTACCCGGACAGTGGCCTTGTACTGCCCATCAGGAGAGAAAATAGTATAGCTGCCCGCCCATGTCACTATCCACAAGGACATGGCAAGCAGAAAAGATGCAAAACGTCTCATGATAGATTTGGATTAAAGTTTATTGTATCTCCAGAAAATCATCTGGATAAAGGAAATCTTCGTACGGATAGCGTGTGACGTGAATTTTTCGCACTTCCTGGTAAAGCAAGCGTCTGAGCTCGTCCAGTCCAGTTCTTTCCTTGGCAGAGATAAACACTGCCTTGGTATCACCACGCGCCAGGTATGTATTTTTCCAGTCTTCTATTGTGAAATTCTTTTTTGTCTTAGGTGTGAGGTCAAACTCGTCTTTTTCCTCGTAGCTGTACAGGTCTATCTTGTTAAACACCAGGATCACAGGCTTGTCCGAGGCTTTCAGGTCCTGCAAGGTCTTGTTAACCACACGGATATGATCCTCAAATTCTGGATGAGAAATATCCACAACATGTAGCAGCAAATCTGCCTCCCTGACCTCGTCCAATGTAGATTTGAATGATTCCACAAGGTGTGTGGGCAGTTTGCGGATAAACCCGACTGTATCAGACAAGAGGAACGGTAAATTACCAATTACTACTTTTCGTGTCGTTGTGTCCAGTGTGGCGAATAATTTATTCTCTGCAAATACATTTGCCTTTGTCAGGGCGTTCATCAGTGTTGACTTGCCCACATTGGTATAACCAATCAAGGCCACTCGCACGAGCTTGCCACGGCTCTTACGCTGCACTGCTTTCTGGTTTTCAAATTTCTTTAGCGAACGGCGCAGGCGTGCCATGTGCTCACGGATACGGCGGCGGTCTGTCTCCAGCTCTTTCTCACCAGGACCACGCAGTCCGATACCACCGCGCTGGCGCTCCAGGTGCTTCCACATACCACGCAAACGGGGCAAGAGGTATTCATACTGGGCAAGCTCTACCTGTGCCTTGGCAATGGCTGTCTTGGCACGCATGGCAAATATATCCAGAATAAGGCGCGTACGGTCAATGACTTTTACCTTTAGCATATCTTCCAGACGTGCCTGCTGTGCAGGTGAGAGGTCGTCGTCAAAGATAACAAGGTTAACCTTATGCGAACGGATGAATTCCTGTATTTCCTGCAGTTTACCCAGCCCAACGTATGTGCTTGGGTTTGGGCGCTCCATGCGTTGCTTGAAGCGCCCAACAACCTGGGCTCCTGCAGTATATGCTAGAAACTCTAATTCGTCAAGATATTCATCGACTTTGTCCTCAGGATCACGTTTCAATGATACACCAACTAAAACAGCTTTCTCCAGAGCAACTTTTTCCTTCTCCATAGAAACTAATTAAATTTTTGCAGCTGCACAAAAATACTAAAAAACAGGCCTAGTCTCAATATTTATTGGCCAGGTGGTAGCGATTATCAACAAGTGCCTGCCAGATAACATCTTTTAGTGTCTCACCTGCCGCCAGTATCATGTCAATATTATTGGGATAAGCCACAGGCCTATTATCTAAAAGGTCACGTGTGCGGTCAGAACAGGCTCTCAGATCTCCTCCTGCCGTGGCATAAGCATTGAAGAAACGGTGTTCTGCTGAGATAGGTACTGTGTTGAATATCTGGCCTGTGCGGGTGTCATAATACTGTAGCTCCCCAATTATTGTTGCCACTTTTATCTGCTGAAATTCCCGCACCTGGCATGACACATTAGAATACTTTGGTATCTTAACAGGATTGCCATTAGAATCTCGTACAACATTACCATTTGCATCACGCTTGATATAATAGCCAGTTCTTATCTTTTTTGTCTCAGTGTAATTTTTTTCCACTTCTTTGTCTGCCGAAATATTTGCGGCTTTTAGAACGATATAAACAATAACGTCATAATTTCCATTCCTTGCATCAATATTTTGGTAGATAATCCACTGGGAGTTTAGTTTGTCGAGAGGGAAATTAACCAGATTTTGCAGGTAATCGTCTGGAAGCCTGTATATAGTTTTATTAACTGGCGAGAGTAGGACGTAAGTAGTTCCTTTCTCCAGGCATTGTGCCATTAAATTATCCACATCCAGGTATGCAGGGTTGTAAAATTTGGCCTTTTTAAACTCTTCGAATGCCTTACGGCAGGCATATTTATTACCTTGGCTCATCAAACGTTTGCCCATGGCATAATGGTATTCTGCAGCCCTGTTTTTTGCCTCTATTATGCTCGGTCCATAGTCAACATGATCAAAACTTACAACCTTTGAACCTGCTTTAACAGGAGTGACGGTTTCTACCAGCTCCTGCCTTTTCTGGAGTTTGACATAAAGATTATATATTTCGTCCCAACTACCAGGCTGACCTTCCCGCTTGAGAAAGTTTATTCTCTCCATATCCTTTTCAACAGCTTTGGGATAAGCCACACTCAAGATTCTTGCTTGTTTCTCATTATCAGGATTACGCTGTAGTCTTTTGACAGCAATATTAACAGCTTCATCATATTGGCCTGTGCGTAATAATTTTTCTGTGTTTTTACACGAGGAAAAGACCAGACCCAAAATGAAAAGAAAATAGATAACTTTTTTCATGGTTTATTTGTTTGATATTTTT
>JALWNS010000054.1 GCA_027083655.1 Bacteroidales bacterium
AAAACGTCAACATTATTTATTGCCGAATTGAAATATTTATAGCATGTCTTGGCAAAGTTGTCCAAGGTCCAGTCCCGTATATCATTTTCATTTACTGAGTCCAATGCAGTACGTTCAATTATTGAAAAGCTATTTCGTGAGAAATAAGCATAGTGCAAATAGCCAAGGAGGGCATTTTTGAATGTTTTACATGCCGGTGAATTTACATTTTGTTGCTTGATAAAGTCAATAGCATCTATAACCGGCTCTTCACGGTACATTTCATAGGCATTGATTATATAAATATATGACCTTATAATTGCGGGGCAGTCTTGCTTATCTGATGCCTGTTGTAATGTTTTCATAGCCAGTTTTTCTGCCTGTCGGGGTTGCCTGTTATTTAATTCGTGTTCTATTTGTTTCCAATCATATGTTTGGGAAAATCCTGCGGTCATCATTATCAGTAAAAGATTAGTTATTATTAGTTTTTTCATGGTCAAAGTGGGGTTAATCTTTGTTTAAAGTTACAAAATTAATCCTTGTGTTTTGTGTGATTTTTGAGAAAACTATACTTTTGAGTGTACTAGTTTGTAGTATAATTTAGTAATTAATTAAAAATCAGAAGAAAAGTGTACAGAGTAGCAGCCGTTTCCTATCTGAATACTTTACCTTTTTTATTTGGCTTAGAAAATTCTTCAGGTTTAGAAGGGCTAATGCAGCTAGAGGTTGAATATCCCTCATTAATTGCTGAAAAGTTGACCCAAGGACATATAGATATTGGCCTGGTGCCTATTGTGGTACTCAAGGATAATCCTTCTTTTAAGTATGTTGTTCCATGGGGGATCATAGCGGACGGACCTGTAGCTTCAGTTAAACTTTTTAGTAACAAGCCTTTAGAAGAGATAGATGAAATAATCCTGGATTACCAGTCACGTACAAGTGTTAATCTAGTCCGTGTACTTGCCAAGTTTCACTGGGGAATAAGTCCGCAATGGGTTAAAGCTTCAGAGGGTTTTGAACAGCAGTTGTACAATGGCCGTGCTGCAGTGGTTATAGGAGATAGAGCATTGAAGTTATTGGGAAAAATGAATTTTGAGTATGACCTGGCAAAAGAATGGAAAGATTTAACAGGATTACCTTTTGTCTTTGCGGCATGGGTAGCCAATAAACCAATAGATGAAAATTTTATCCGTCTCTTTGATAGTGCCTTGGAAACAGGTGTTAATAACATCGAGAAGGTAGTAAATTATTATAGCGCACGTACTAAGAAAATTAAACCATATTTTGACCCTTATCGGTATTTATCCGAATGCATAAAGTACCGTTTAACTGCAGAAGCGCGTAAGTCTATAGATTTGTTTTTTGATTTTTTACAGCAAATTTGATTAATGCAATCGTTTACAAGAGAATTTTTTTTATAAATTAGGCACAGAAAAAATTGAAAAACCGATAGAAAAATGCCAGTATTACCTTTATTAGGGGATGAAGCAATAGCTCAAGGAGCATTAGACGCAGGATTGAGCGGAATGTATGCTTATCCAGGTACCCCTTCCACAGAAATAATGGAATACATACAGCGCAGTCCTCTAGCGGCGGAGAGAGATGTACACCGCCAATGGTCTGCCAATGAGAAGACAGCAGTGGAAGCAGCCCTTGGTATGTCCTATGCAGGCCGCCGTGCAATGGCTGCAATGAAACATGT
>JALWNS010000055.1 GCA_027083655.1 Bacteroidales bacterium
TAAAGCATTACAAATATTAGCAATAATAGAGATAGCAAAAAGGATAGAGAATCCCGAGGAAAAAATTACATTTAACAGTCCTGAAGACGTGTACAAACATGTTAAACATTTATCAAATGATAGACAGGAAAAACTGATAGCAATATATACTAATACAACGAACCAGATGTTAGGAGAACAGGTTATAGCTGTTGGTTCACTAAATGTTCTAAATGCACTACCGAGGGATGTATTTTTTCCAGCTATAGACTACAATGCATACGGTATAATCCTTGTACATAATCACCCAAATGCAGACCCAAATCCTTCAAAAGAAGATATCCAGTTTACAGAAAATATAAAAGAACTTGCTATAAAGCTTGGATTTGAACTCTTAGACCATATTATAGTAGGTAAAAAGGGATATTTTAGTTTTGTTCAGAAAGGTTTACTGTGAAAAAAATACTTTTCTTTGTTTTTTGTTTTGTAGGACTGGTTTTTGGACAGGAAGAGAGAGACAAGAACAACAATGGCCTTAGAGATGATGTGGAAGTGTACCTTTCCTATGCAATACCACCTTACAACTCTATACTTTTTGCAGGGTTTGATTATGCTTTTGTTTTACAGAAAATTTCCGAGACAAAGTGGAAAAAGAACGACCAGTTTAAAATTCTTGCACAGTATTACGCAAAGCGTTATATAGAGAAATCTGCCTGTTTTGATGCAGTGTACTTTAAGAAGGTAGATTTTACCTATGAAAACAGAGAAAAGTTAAGAGATATAAAAACAACTTTAAAAGCCCTGATTTTTGACAGTGTCGAAAAGAGTAAAAGATTTGCAAAGTTTAACGGGCTTTTAAGTGGAAATGTGTTTAAGGTTATAGTTGTTAATAGGGATAATCTGGATAAAATTATTTCTAAGTACTGCTCAAAAGAGGTGAAAAATTATCTTAAATCCGAGGAACTTCAGTAAAATTGTTCTTGTTTTCTTAGGGTTGTTCCTTTTTTCATGTTCAGATAAAGAAAATGGAGAAAAGTACAGAATTTATTATATAAACGGTATGTCAGTTGATTTTATGGAAGGAGTAGAGGACAAAAAAGAGTTATACGAAGCCCTTGTTGAGTACAGGGATAAAAACCCAGAGGTTGAGGAGCTTTATTCCCTTTCTGATGATACGGTAAGACTTGCTTATAACTATGATGAAGAGATATACCTTGAAGCTTTTGAAGTTTTTACCCAGAAAAATTTAGACACCTTCTCATTTTTTATATTTCTTTCCGGAAAATTTCCGATGCCTGACTGGTTCAAAGATATGTACAGAAGTCTTGTTGTTGAAAAGACGTTAGAGTATTTAGGAGAGGGTTATAAAATTTCAGATGAAGATGTTAGGGACCATATAAAAATGTATAAGGAAGATTTAGACGACGGCTATAAGGTTATCCTGATTGGACATTCCCAAGGAAATTTTTATGCGAATATTGAGTACGATATTCTAAGTAGTGATTCTGTTGGAGTAGTTGCGGTCGCAACTCCTGCAGACAGGGTCGGGGATGGAAGTGAGCATTATACTACGTTTTATGAGGATGTAATAATACACGCTGTTAGATTTTTTTACCCTGAAAGTTATTTTTACCTTCCACCGAATATGCATGCACAACGTTGTGGAGATATAGACTGTCATTCTTTCAGGAGCTCATATCT
>JALWNS010000056.1:0-2850 GCA_027083655.1 Bacteroidales bacterium
ATGATCTCTTTAGTTTTCCCTCACGCTGTAGCTTAGACATATACTTTAGCCGCATGAGAGCTATCTCATCTTCTTCGTATTCATCTTCTACCAAATCAGCTATTGCCTGATCCAATGATACAAGTCCTTCTTCTTCGAAATAAGCCATCAAATCGGCCTGGTGCTCCTCATCTATCATTTTGTCAATATAATAATCAATATTAAGCCTGGTACCACTCCTGAGTATAGATTCGATCTCTTCATATAGCTCTTCCATTTCTATTTGCTGTGCTTCACAAATGTCTTCAAAATCCATTTTCTTGTCTATGCTCTGTATAATAAAGACCTTTATACCAGACTTTTTGGGCTTTTTTATAACAATATCCTGAGGGCGGATAATATCGTTTTCTTCTACATAATCTTTGATAAGATCGACAAAAGGCTGGCCAAAACGCTCTGCCTTTATCTGGTTGACACCTGATATTTGAGATAGTTCCTTGAGATTAACCGGATAGTAAATAGACATATCCTGCAAAACAGGATCCTCAAAGACCATGTATGGTGCAATACCTTCTTTCTTGGCAATTTTCTTGCGTAGATCCTTGAGCAGGTTAAACAGTGTCTGGTCTGCAGTAGCCAGTGCAGGTCCCATTACTGGTTCCTGGGCTTCTTCATCATTATCTATCTTTTCAAAATTATGTGGTTCTACAAGCTTTATACTCCATGGCTGTTTGAGATATTTATGACCTTTTTCTGTAAGTTTCACTGTACCATAGTTTTCAATGTCCTTTTCCAACAGACCATGGATCATTGCTTGTCTAATAACGCTTTCCCAGAATTTTTGGGACTTGTCTTTACCTGAGCCGAAAGTCTTAAGCTTGTGATGCTTATATGTCTTAATTGCAGTATCACTCTTTCCTGCTAGTATTTTAGCTATATGGGCAGGCTTGAATTTCTCCTGTACCTCCAGGACTACCCTTAATACCTTAATCAAATATGATTTACCTTCGAATTGTGGTCTTGGTCTAAGGCAGTTATCACAGTTATTACATGGCTCCTCTAGCTCTTCTCCAAAATAGTGTAAAATCATTTTGGGCCGGCATACTGCACCTTCTGCATAAGCTACAACCTCGTTAATAAGCTGGCGTCCTATTTCTTGCTCTGATATGGGCTTACCCTGTAGAAACTTCTCTAATTTCTCAATATCATTTGGGTGGTAAAATGCTATACACACACCTTCACCGCCATCACGTCCTGCACGGCCTGTCTCCTGGTAATACGATTCGAGGCTTTTGGGCATGTCATAATGAATAACAAAACGGATATCAGGTTTGTCAATACCCATACCAAAAGCTATAGTAGCTACAATGACATCAACCTCTTCGTTCAAGAACATATCCTGGTGCTTTGTACGGGTAGCAGAATCCAAACCTGCATGGTATGGCAGTGCCTTTATACCATTAGTTTTGAGCAACTCTGCCAGTTCTTCAACCTTTTTACGACTCAAGCAATATATAATGCCAGACTTACCTGTGTTATTTTTTATGTACTGTATGATTTGCCTTTCAGGGTCAACCTTTGGGCGTACTTCATAATATAAATTAGGACGGAAAAACGATGTTTTAAAAATTTTAGCCTCATGGATACCCAGATTCTTTAGAATGTCATCCTGTACTTTCGGTGTAGCTGTAGCTGTTAACGCCATTATAGGCCGACGCTTTATTTCATTGATAATAGGACGTATACGGCGATATTCTGGTCTAAAATCGTGTCCCCATTCTGATATACAATGAGCTTCATCTATAGCATAGAAAGAAATCTCTACAGATCTGAGAAAATTAATGTTTTCTTCTTTTGTCAAAGACTCAGGTGCCACATACAAGAGCTTGGTTTTCCCTTTTACAATGTCATCTTTGACTTGTTGTAACTGCTTCCGTGTAAGTGATGAATTAATAAAGTGTGCTACACCTTCTTCCGAACGGAAAGCACGGATAGCGTCAACCTGGTTCTTCATTAATGCAATAAGAGGAGAAATAATTACTGCTGTCCCTTCCATCAACATGGCAGGAAGCTGGTAAGTGAGCGACTTACCTCCACCTGTGGGCATAAGTACAAACACATCATGACCTTCTAATACCGCCATGATAATGTCTTCCTGCATCTTCTTAAACTTGTCAAACCCAAAATAATCTTTTAAAGATTTTCGAAGCTCCTCTCTTGTGATTTTTTTACTCATTTTATGGTTTAGTTTTTCCTAGTTGTCAACAAATCAATTATTCAATTAAAGTTAACAATAAATTTTTTTTCAATGCAAAAAAAAAGACTTTTTTGTAAAAGACTGATAATTAACAAATTCTCGCGGAAAGCGGAATTCAAAGAAAATTTATTTTGATTAAAAAACAAAATTTATATTCAAGAATTTCTAAAAAGCTAACGAAAAAATCCTTTACAAAGATTAGACAAAACAACATATTTAATTTTTTTTGATAAAAAAAACTAACCTCCTTCATTCAAAAAAATAATTAACTTTGCCTGACCGCCATATCTTAAGTACTAGTTTATGAATAAAGAAATATTCTTACACACCGGCCTTGCAAAAACAGGAACAAAATTCCTTCAGTTAAATTTTTTCCCTAAGCTAAAAGGGATTTATTATATACCCAAGCCATTGTATTATAAAAGCATGCATATCATAGAGAAAACTAACCACCCCAAATACCTTGTAAGCCAAGAATATGACCAACAATTTGAAAAGGAAATCAGGCGATGGGCAAAGTTTAATCCAGGTACAAAAGTCATAATAGTCTTCCGGCGCCAGGACTCCTGGTTTGCCTCTGAATACCGCCGTTTCGTTAAAAATGGTTTCCTGGG
>JALWNS010000056.1:2860-7687 GCA_027083655.1 Bacteroidales bacterium
TTCCTGGGCAGTATGCAAGATTTTATTGACCTGCGGCACGATGGTGGCTACTTTAAAATAAAAGATGGAATGTACATGCCCAAAATAAGGCTTGTGGAAGAACTTTTTGACAATCCTCCTTTTGTTATGTTATATGATGAGCTCAGACATGATCCTGTCAGATTTTTGCACAAGTTGGCCCTTTTCATGGATACAGACTTTACATTAGATAGCATTTCTTTCTCCCCCCGCCACACATCTTATGCTGAGAAACAACTAAAAGTGATGCAGAAATTTGGCCGTTATCTTGGTGTAGCTATCCGTCCCCTGCCTGAAGATAAAAGAGTGAAACGTTTTTTCCTCAGGCTGTGGCATATGTTACCACGTTATACAGTATTGCACCTTGCCTGGATCGTGCCAAATTTCTTATTTCCCAATGAGCCCCTTACCCCTGGTAATTATCTAGAAGAAATAAGGCGCTTCTACGAAGAGGATTGGAATGAAACAAAAAAATACGCACAAAAAATACAGGATTTTCATCTTAATAAAATGGTGCAGTAGAACAATTTTTTCATATCTTTAACCAAAAGATTAAAAACTAGAAGCCATGAATGCGAAAAACGTAATTAAGCTATTATTACTTAGCCTGTTTGTTTTTGGCCTTTTGCTTTCATCTTGTAAAAACCAGAAAAAAATGAGCACCGGCAAGAATCCTTTACTTCAAGAATTTTACGACACACCAGACGGTGTACCCCCATTTGACCAGATCAAGCTCGAAGACTATCTTCCTGCTTTCAAAGAAGCTATAAAGTTACATAATGAAGAAATTGACAAGATAATAAACAATCCGCAGGAGCCTACATTTGAAAATACCATTGTTGCTCTTGACCATAGTGGTATAATCTTGTCTAATGTATCAAACATCTTCTTTAACCTGAACGAAGCCGTTACAACCCCCCAGATGCAAAAGATAGCACAAGAAGTTAGTCCTATGCTCTCTGAGCACATGGATAAAATATACATGAATCCAAAGCTATTTGATAGAGTTAAAGCCGTATATGACAAACGCGATAAACTTAACCTGAGCGAAGCCGATTCTATGCTTCTGAGCAAGACATACGAAGCTTTTGTGCGTAATGGTGCATTGCTTCCAGAGGATAAGAAAAAAGAATTAATGGAAATAAACAAAAAGCTTTCCCTTTTGAGCCTGAAATTCGGCCAGAACGTTCTGGCAGACATCAACCGCTATAAATTGGTGATTGATAATGAAAAAGATTTAGAAGGACTACCTCAATCATTAGTCCAGGCCGCCGCAGAAATGGCTCAAAAAACAGGAGACAGTGGCCGCTGGGTCTTTACAATACAGAAACCTATGTTAATCCCATTCCTCACATATTCCAAGCGCCGTGACTTGCGCGAGCAAATTTTCAAGGCTTATATCACCCAGGGTAACCACAATGATTCTTTGGACAATAAGCCTATTGTTAATGAGATAGTTAATCTCCGTTTACAAAAAGCACGTCTGTTGGGATATAAAACATGGGCAGATTTCCGTCTGACCGACCGTATGGCCAAGACACCACAAAACGTTTACGAACTACTGGACAAAATCTGGGCAAAGGCTTTACCTGCTGCTAAAGCAGAAGCCGATCGGTTGCAACAAATGATATATGCTGAAGGAGACACATTTAAACTCCAGCCCTGGGACTGGTGGTATTACGCAGAAAAAGTACGCCAGAAAGAATACAATCTTGATGAAAATGAGCTACGTCCATATTTTGAACTGGATAATGTCTTGGAGAAAGGTGTATTTTACACTGCCAACCGCCTCTATGGCCTGACTTTCCGAAAGGCTGATGACATCCCTGTATATCACCCAGATGTAGTAGCCTATCGTGTTTACCAGGGTAATGATTCTTTAATGGCTATTTTATATTACGATTTCTATCCACGCCAGAGCAAACGTAGTGGTGCCTGGACAACTGTTTTCAGGGGGGAATATTACAAAGATGGTAAGCGTGTACCTCCTGTCGTATCAATCGTTTGCAACTTTACAAAGCCAACCCAGGATATGCCATCATTGCTAACCCTGGAAGAAGTGCGCACTCTTTTCCACGAGACAGGACACGCCCTTCATGAAATCCTGACAAACGTACCTTACCGTACCCTCTCTGGAACAAATGTAGCGCTGGACTTTGTGGAGCTTCCTAGCCAAATAATGGAAGAATGGGCGGTCAGTCCAGAAGTGCTAAAGGTATACGCTCGTCATTATAAGACTGGCGAGGTGATGCCCGATGAACTGATTAAAAAAATAGATAATGCAAAATATTTCAATCAAGGTTTTGCTACTGTAGAATATATGGCGGCTGCATATCTGGATATGGATTGGCACACAATAACCGAAGAAAAGGATTATGATGTTAATGGTTTTGAAAAATCTGCAATGGACAAGATAGGATTAATACCTCAGATTGTTGTACGTTATAGGTCAACATACTTCCAGCATATATTCTCTGGCGGCTATAGCGCAGGCTACTACGTATATCTATGGGCAGATGTGTTAGTACAGGATGCTTTTGACTATTTCCGTGAAAAAGGACTGTTTAACCAGGAGGTAGCTACACGGTTCCGTCATTTGTTAGAAAGTGGAGGTGCCGTAGATCCAATGAAACTTTATATTGAGTTCCGTGGCCGTAAACCTTCTGTAGATCCACTTTTGCGGGCTCGTGGGTTCATTAAATAAACCAGTGAATTAACCTGGTATATACGTACACAAGAGAGGGGCTCCTGGCCAGGAGCCCCTCTCTTAATTTCGTTCTCACACTGTAGTCATCATAAAATCCTGTATTTTTAGCGCAGTCCATCCCTGGACTATTTTAGCCAAAAACTGATTTCAACCTCTCGAGAGCTTCTTTGACGACTGCGCGGGGTGCGGCAATATTCATACGGAAGAAGTACTCTCCCTGCTTACCAAAAGTTAGACCATCATTAAACCCAACACGTGCCTCGTTGACCAACTTATCCTTTATTTGCCCGTGTGTTAGACCTGTGCCAGAAAAATCTAACCACAAAAGAAAAGTGGCTTCTGGTCGCCACACTTTTATCGATGGTATGTTTTCGTTAATAAATTGCACTGTGTAGTCCACATTCTGCTCGAGATAATCAAGCAAATCATCGAGCCATTCTTCGCCATTATTATAAACCTGCTCAAAAGCAATATTGCCAAAAATATTACCAAGCCACAGATGGGCGGCATGTAATTTCTCATTATACCTGTCCCTTAATTCCTTAGCTGGTATTATCACGACAGATGTACTCAAACCAGGTATATTAAATGTCTTACTAGGTGATGTAGCAGTAATGCTTATCTTGGCTATTTCTGGAGAAAGACTGGCTATTGGCACATATTTATAATTTTTATACACAAAGTCGGCATGTATATCATCTGAGACAATTAACAAATTATTGTCCAGGGCTATCTCAGCTAATTGCCTTAGCTCGTCCGCCGTCCAAGCACGACCTACGGGGTTATGAGGATTTGAAATGATTATAAGCCTGGTTTTTGCATCTATCTTTTTCTTGAGGTCATCAAAATCCATAATATAACGTCCATCCGGAAGCCGCTTCAGAGGATTTAGAACCAACTCTCTGTCAAGGCCTTTTACCGTTTCAAAAAATGGTGGATAGACTGGTGGCTGGATAACAACCTTATCGCCTTGGTCTGTGTATGATAGTATAGCCAAAGCTAACGCTGCCACAACCCCGGGGCTAAAAGTTAACCATTCTAGATCTAGATGCCAGGAATAACGTTTCTTTGCCCAAGCCTTATATGCCTCATAAAACGATTTGGGTCTGAGTGTATAACCAAGGACAGGATGATCAAGACGCTGCCGCAAAGCATCAAGAACAAAATCAGGGGTAGCAAAGTCCATATCTGCCACCCACATAGGCAAAATATCCTCACGGCCAAAAACCGCCTTACGCCTTGCATATTTAATAGCAAGTGATTTAGAACGGTCAATGATGCGATCAAAATCTTTTCCCATACGTACTTATTTTTTTATTTCGGCTAACAAGTTCGTCATAACTTCTGTGGCTTTCCCCTGAAGAAAAATGTCTGTTATCCCTTGTGTTGTATATTCTGAGGGCTCCAAATTTACTTCTATTATTGTTGCTCCTGCTGATTTAGCCTCCGTTGGAATCATAGCTGCAGGGTAAACGATACCAGTTGTTCCTATGACAAGCATCACGTCGGATCTTTTAGCATACGAAAAGGCTTTTGTATATGCCTCGGAAGGTATTGGTTCACCAAAGAAAACAAAATCCGGTTTTAGTAAACCGCCACATTCTTCACAAATAGGAGGTTGTTCTGTGATTTCTACTCGTGCTACGTCATATTTTTTTCCACATTTCATACAAATAAAGTAGCGCGTATTACCATGGAACTCAACAACTTCTTTGTTACCTGCAAGAAAATGTAAATTGTCGATATTCTGTGTAATAACGGCCTTGAGTATGTCCATTTTTTCCAGCTCTGCCAATGCTATGTGGGCTTTGTTTGGCTTGGCCTTGGCAATTACATCATAAAAAACATTTCTAAGCTCCAATGCAGCTTGTGGATTAGACACATAGTAATCAATATCAAATATTTTGGGATCATATTTATTCCATATACCATTTTCACCACGAAAAGGAGGTATCCCACTTTCGACAGAAATTCCTGCTCCTGTAAAAGCCACTAAGTATTTAGAATTTTTTATTATATTAGCAGCCTTAGAATATAGAGAATTATTCATTTTTAAATTTTTTAGTAAAATAGAATATTTTTAATTTACAAATCGTTATATT
>JALWNS010000057.1 GCA_027083655.1 Bacteroidales bacterium
TCTGACTGACTGTATGGCTTCCTCTTCGCATTTTTACATGCTAACCTCTTAAAGGTGTGTAGCAGCTGAAAGCCTTGCACTGAAAGTGCATAGTTTTGACTAGCGTGTTTGGGACAATAAAGCCCTGACCCCTTTTCTCACTCTTTTCTCAAAGGATTTACGCACCATCATCGCTGTGCTGGGCGCTTATACCAAAAAAGAACTGGGGTTTATGTGCAAAAGTTGAGTTTGTTTAAATTCATATTTTATACCTCCAGCCTTGCTGGAGGTCGTGATTTATCCAAGTACAACACCTTGTATAGGGCTAACTATCTGGGAATTATTCAAAGATTCAATTACATTTTTCTCTGTCGCTTCAACATATTCATCATTGTCATAGTAAACCCACTTACCATGGTATGAATAAAATCGATTGTCCAAAAGCTCATTTTTTTGGATAATTTTCTGCTCACCAGATACAACAACACTATTATCTGGAACATCTTTGTATACAACTGCATTAGCACCAATCCGAACATTGTTTCCAACTTTTACAGCACCGATGATTTTAGCACCACTTCCAATATAGACGTTATCACCGATTACAGGCGCCCCTTTACTTCTGGCATCTGGTAATGTTATACTTCCAATAGTAACTTGCTGAAAAATAACACAGTTCTTTCCAATTCGTGCTGCTCCAGATACAAATATACCTTTCATGCCGTGAGGAAAACATGGTTTGGATTTGAAGCTTGAATTCCAAGCGATGGAGCTGTTATTTTCATATTGATAGAGACCATATAGTAATTTTGAAACTTTTGAAATTAATCTGTTCCTGGAAGAACACATCTTCTTTACCGACCATACTGAACCAAATGGCTTCACAAGTAGAAAAGCAATCATTTTTTTCCTTTTATTATTGATCCGCTACACAGCGAATACCTGCTGTAGTACGAATTTTTCCCTGCACATCAAAGTTGTTAAAAGCACCTGTAGCAGGATTATTTGTCGTATAGACAAATCTGCCTTCAGAACCATCAACACTATTGGTTGTTACCATAAACTGACAATTTGGATTATCATCCGGGTAAATAATCCTGTCCTTGCCAGTTACACTAACATGAGACATCAAATAAACAGCTTCATCTTCATCAGGCATACGCCATGTTGTAATACCTCCATATTCCAAACTATTTAAATTTTTACAATGTGCTCTTCCCCCATCAAGTATTGTCGTACCGGGATGCTGAGAAAGGCGATAAATCAAACAGGCAGTTGTTGTGTTATTGACCCATGCCCGTTTAGTACCATCACTTCTTGTCTCAATCAATATACCATTACCTGCAGTGTAGCCGGGAACAACAGGGTTATTGTTGTTTGAGGTATTAATATCTAAATTATCATTCTCATTCAGACTTTGGTTTGTACCCTGCATTATATTTGTTGTACTACCGTTACCACAACCAGCAAAAAAAATTATGCTAAATCCTAAACTTATCAGGACAGATTTTTTTTTATTTTTCATTATCAATTACTCCTTATTTGATTTGTAATATACGAGTATTCTATAAAATTTCTGTGTAGTTAGTGTGTAAGAAATAGAGTCTTTATAAAATTCATACTCAACTTTTGCACATAAACCCCAGTTCTTTTTGCGTATAAGCGCCTAGCACAGCGATAATGG
>JALWNS010000058.1 GCA_027083655.1 Bacteroidales bacterium
AAGAATTGATAGAAAAATTTTTTAATAATATTACAAAACTTGGTTCAAACCTATAGGTACTAAATTTGCTTCTACAAAGATGTAATTTTTAAACATTTTTCCAAAAAAAACAGCATAGCCACCAGTTAAAACAGGCGTTATGGAATCAAATTTTTTTTTTGCTTCATTTATTATGCCTTTTATTTCGGCAAAAATTCCATAAACTACACCGTTTAGAATAGCCTCCCTGGTGTTTTGCCCTATAAACCTTTTCGGAGTGTCCAGATCCACTAACGGTAGTTTGGCGGTATAATTATTTAGAGCCTTGAACCTGATGTGTGGACCAGGTGATATATTTCCTCCAAGAAACTGGTTTTTATTATTAACAAAATCATAAGTTATTGCAGTACCAATGTCAATGATTATCAGGTTTCTGCCGGGAAAAAGGTAGTTTGCCCCCACAGCACCGGCAAGCCTGTCCATGCCCAGGGTTTTCTTGCTACTGTATAAATTTTCGATTGGTATAGGAGTTTTGTAATTAAAAACAATATAAAAATCAAGTTGTTTAATCAAATTGATAATGTTTTGGCAATACCCACTTACAGAAGAATATATAGCGCTAGTTATACCCCGTCTAAAAAGAAGTTTTACCTGGTCAATACATTGGTTTTTGCTACTTCTGTGACAATAGCTTTTGTGGACAATATTATAATTATTGTCTATGATATAAAACTTTGTTGTTGTGTTGCCCTGGTCGATTATCAAGTTAAGCATGGAACGGCTTTGAAAAACTATATTTTTTTTATCAAATTTGTAAAAAAGCAACAAAATCGTAAAATGCCAAGGCATAAAAAAACTAAACGTATACAAGGCAAGGTAAAGTGGTTTGATCCAACCAAAGGTATTGGATTTATAACGACACAGGATGGCTTGAATGTTTTTGTACACTATTCACAGTTACCGATACGTGATGGGCGGTTTGTTCCATTAAAGGAGAATGAGGAGGTGTCTTTTGAGTTGCAACAGGGCTTTAATGGATTACAGGCAGTTAATATTCAGGTTTTAACCCAAAAATTTGCCAAGTGATGAGGAAAGGTTTATTAATAATTATTTTGTCTGTAGGACTGGGTTCACTGTTTGCCAGTCCTGTAGATAGTTTGTATACACTTCTGGATGAATATTATAGTACAAAGCCTCGTAAAGCTCTGGAAATACTGGACCAGATATATGATAAGATATACAGGACGGACGAACAACAAGCTATTGAGCTTATAGGGCGTGCAATTTATATTTGCGATTCGGTGTTAAAAAATCCAGAGTTGTCTGCCCAATGGAAATCAAGGCTTGCATTGTTGTACCTGAAAAAGGGGCAATTAGACCAGGCAATCAGGTATTATGTCGAATTACGTGATTTTTATAAATCTCAAAAGGATAAAATTAATTATGGCCTGACTATCATGCACATGGGGGATATTTTTTACAAATTATCTGTACCAGAGATAGCTTTAGAGTATTACCAGAATGCAGTTGGTATTTTTGATAAGGTAAATAATATCGATTACAAGGCGCTAACAAAGTCCAAAATAGCATTGGTGTATTACAATGATTACAAGGTAGATACAGCTTACTACATACTTAACAAAGTTTTAAAAAACTGTAAAATTTCACCTAAGACAAAGGCTAATATTGAGCTCAGCCTGGCTGACTTATATTTTATGGACGAAATATGGGACAGTGCTATGTTTTATTATAATCAAGCCCTGGCCTATTACCAGCAAAACAATGATGACTTGACGGAAGCCGATTTATTGCTAAAAATAAGTAGTATTCATACGATTTTGAAAAAGTACCGGGAGGCAATAAGTTCAGTTAATAAGGCAATTGAAATTTACAAAAAATATAGTCTTAATAGGGATCTGGGGAAAGCATATAATGCTTTGGGTAATATCTACGTACAGCAAAATAAAGAAGACCAGGCTATTGAGTATTTTTTTGAATCTATTAAGTATGGACAATTAGCCCAGAATAATGAAGTATTGCAGGAGGCATATAAGAATTTAGCACGGATCTTTGAGGACAAGGGACAATTAAATAAGGCCCTTTATTATCATAAACTATATTCGGATGAGTTGGAGAAACATTACCAGAATCTAATCGGGCAGGGGTATGCAGAAGTTATTTTGACTTTTCAGAATGAAGAAAAACAAAAAGAAATAGAAATACTAAAAAAAGAGGAAAAACTTCGCACACAGCAACTTAAGTTTACGTTATCGGCATTGGCAATTCTGCTTGTGTTTATGGTTGTTATTATAGTGATAATGAGGCGATTGCGTAAGGCTAAGAGGTTGTTAGAAAAGCAATATCAACAGATAAAGCTACAGAAGAGGGAGTTAGAGACCCAGTCCCGTATTCTGGAAAAAGCTACACAGAGTTTGTTAAAGCAAAAAGAGAAAATAGAGAAGCAGAACCGTGATATTGCTTCGAGTATACGTTATGCTAGCCGTATACAAAAAGCAATGTTGCCGGGCACGCATATGTTTGATAGGATTTTTGATGAATATTTCATTTTTTACAGACCTAAAGAGACAGTGAGTGGTGATTTTTATTGGCTTGCAGAGATTATGGGAGATAAACCATCTTTATTTAGAGATGAGCAAAGGCGCAAGGTTATACTTGCTGTAGCAGATTGTACAGGTCATGGCGTACCAGGTGCTTTTATGTCAATGTTAGGCGATGCTTACCTTAACCAGATAATAAAGATTCAACGAATAACAAAGCCAGACAGGATACTGTTTGAGTTAAATAGATATATACGTGATACCCTTCAACAGAGTGATACAGAAAGTATGGATGGTATGGATATAGGTATTTGTGTTATTGATTTCCAGGAACGCACGCTAGAATTTGCTGGAGCCAAACAGGATCTTATTTATGTGCAGAATGACAAGATGGTACGAGTTCATGGGGATACATTTTCGATAGGAGGTCTAAAGCAGGAGAGGAATAAGATTTTTACCCTTAAAAAAGTAGATCTGACAGATGAGACTATCCTTTATATGTATACAGACGGGTTCCAGGATCAATTTGGGGGTCCGTACGGGCGTAAGTATATGGCTAGAAATTTTAGAGCCTTTCTTTTCTCGATCTATAAGCTACCTTTAGAAGAGCAGAAAAAAGCCCTTTACCATGAGTTCGTCAAGTGGAAAGGGAAGAAGTACCCCCAGATGGATGATATTACGGTTATCGGCGTACGGATAAAAGGTAAATTTTCATCCTAAGGGATTATTTCCCCGTCCTTAATATGAATAATTTGGTCTGATAAATTAGCAAGTTGCTCGTCGTGTGTGACAATTATGAAAGTTTGGTTAAATTGGTCACGTAGTTTAAGGAAAAGTCTATGTAATTCTTGTTTATTAGCAGAATCCAGGTTTCCAGAAGGCTCATCTGCCAGGATAATAGATGGATTATTTATAAAAGCCCGTGCTACAGCCACCCTTTGCTGCTCACCACCTGAAAGCTCAGAGGGTTTGTGGTGCATTCTGTCTACCAGACCAAGGATTTCTAATAATTCTTTTGCTCTGGCTATTACCTCTGTTTCTTTTCTTTTAGCTATAAAGCCAGGTATACAAACGTTCTCAAGGGCTGTGAATTCTGGCAAGAGATGATGGAATTGAAAAACAAAGCCTATTTTTTGATTTCTAAAGTTAGCTAGTTTGTTTCCATTAAGTTTTAGCACATCCACATCATCTATTATAACTTTACCCTGGTCAGGGCGAAGAAGTGTACCAATGATTTGCAAAAGCGTTGTCTTTCCTGCACCGCTACGGCCGACGATTGATAGTATTTTACCTTTTTCCAGGTTAAAAGAAACACCTTTGAGTACATGCAGATTTCCAAAGTACTTGTGTATGTTCTGGACCTGTATCATGTTTTTTAGAGTTTAATCGACAGAATTAACACAATATATACAATGTACGATGCCAACAACATCAAACCTTCACTACGGGTTATGTAATTAGATCTGAATGGATAAATCGTAGTCCATAAAAGTAAACCAATGACAAGCATTGCGCCAATATCTATGAGGAATGGTATGTGGTTGAAATGCAAAGGGTGAATAATAGCAGTAATACCTATTATTGAAAAGACATTGAAAATATTAGATCCAATGATATTGCCCACAGATATGTCTGTTTGTTTTTTCAATGCTGCAATAACAGAAGCAGTCAGCTCGGGTAAGCTGGTACCAATAGCTACTATAGTAATTGAAATAATTCTTTCGCTAACATGTAGTTTGTGTGCTATTGTAGATGCACCCATCACGAGCAAGTCTGCACCTTTAGCGAGACCAATTGAGGATAAAATTATTAATAATAACCCCAGGAGGAGAGGCAATTGTTTTGCATTATCCTGGCTATTTTCCTCGTTTTCTTTTTTTCCCTGTTTTTTAGCAGTGTGTATTTGCCACCAAAGGTAAGCTATAAGTAATGTGACAAAAATAAAACCTTCGACCCGTGAAATAACGTCACCGAGCATAAAGATGCTTAGCAAGATAAAGCTAACCATCATAATTGGCCAGTCATAACGTATAGTGTTCCTCTGCACAGGAATAGGTATAATCATTGCCGAAATAGCCAGGACCAGGCCAACGTTGGCAATATTAGAACCTAGGACATTACCAAGGGAAATCTCAGGGCTACCTCTAAGAGCGGCGCTAACACTGACCAAAAGTTCTGGGGCAGATGTACCAAAAGCTACGACAGTCATACCGATAATCAAGTTTGACATGCCTAGTCTTTTGGCTAATTTTACTGCGATGTCTACCAAATATTTACCACTTATAATAAGCAGTGCCAGTCCTCCTATTAGTTGCAAATATTCCATTTATCTTATTCTTGTTCCTGGTTATATTTGAGCCATGCTGGATTACGGAATTTGCAATCCTGGTAGTATGGATCTATGTGAATATATGTTTTTTGTAGTTGTTCGTTAATCCATTGGTCCATAAACAATTGCTTCTTGTGTCTGAGAGCCATTTCCATAATTAACTGGTAATCCTGTTCGGGATTAGCAATGTGAGGCTCGGTTTTGGACTTTAGTTTGTAGATTTTGAAAACGAGTTGGCCTGTATTGTCAATAGTCTGTATAGGCTTGCTAATCTGGCCTGGTTCCATATCCTTGATATCAAATCTAATATAAGGTGGGAGTTCCTCCATTTTAAATTTTGCTGTACCGTTCATAGGATTTATCAATAATCCACCGTTGTTTTTGGTCTCTTCATCGTCTGAGAATTCAAGAGCTGCTTTCTCGAAGCTTATTGAATCGTTGACAATAAGATTATAAACGCTATCGGCGAGCTTACGAGCCTGTGCTATTTCATCTGGTGTAGGTTTAGGAACAATGAGTATGTGGCGTACATTTACCCTTTCACCTTTTCTCTCGACAAGCTGTAGTATGTGATAACCATATTTTGTTTTAACAACATCAGAGACTTGACCCGGTTTGAGGGAAAAAGCAACAGATGCGAATTCAGGTACCAATTCTGCACGTGCCCTGAAACCTAACTCACCACCTTTAGAAGCACTACCTGGATCATCAGAGTATAGAATAGCAAGGGTTTGGAATTTTTTCTCCCCTGAGAGCACCTGTTGGCGCATGTTGTTAAGGCGGTCAATGATTGCTTTTTCTTGTTCTGGAGAGATTTTGGGTTTAATGACAATTTGTTGCACTTCTACAGTTTGGTCAACTATAGGGAGACTATCCTTGGGCAAGCTCTTGTAATATTCATGTACCTCGGAAGGTGTAATTTTGATACCTTCTGTAAGCTGGTTTTGCATTCTTTGAGCACGTATCTGGTCTTTGAGGACTCGTTTTAGGTCATCCTTTATTTCAAAAATAGATTTATGAAAATAGTCTTCCATTTTTTCCACACCTCCCATCTGATCAATGAACAGCTGTAGACGGGCATTTAGCTCTGCATCTAGCTCATCGTCGGTAACGTATACACTATCTATGTCTGCCTGGTTGAGCAATAGTTTTTGTGTTAGTAATTCTTCGAGAATCTGGCATTTTAGGTATTTGGGTGCCTGCCCTGTATTTATGATTTGGGAATATTGGGCTTCTATATCTGATTGAAGAATAATTCTATCTCCTACGCGTGCTACGACCTGGTCTACAATAAGCGTGTCATTCTGTGCCCAGGTATTAGCTACGAAAATTAACATTATAAAAACTAAAATACGTTTCATTTTATTTATGTTTTATTTGTTTAGTAAAATAGTTTGACTTTCCCTTCTTTTATACCATTTGTATAAAGCGTATTTTCCAGCTCCTGGAATATACGTTCGCCTTCTTTATTCTGAAGTATTTTCTTTATTTGGTCCTTGGCCATCTCCAGGGGTTCTGGTTCTCCAGGCAAAAGGAAATCAGTAAAACGCAGGTAATAGTAAAACTGGTTGTCTGTTGTTTCTAAAATTCTTTTGTTCTCGAGAAAATACTTTGGATTACTTATTGAGAATGGCATATAACTGGTAATTTCGGAGAAAGATTTCCAGCTGGATCTGAAATCTAAAAACATATCATTATTAGCCTGCAGTATTTTTTGGGCCTTGGCAATATCTCCTGGAAGATTGTATTTTGTAAGCTGTCTAACCTGGTCTATAATGTCTTGTTGGTCTAAAGGTACTTTTATAAGATAACCTTGTACAATAGGTTCAGTGAGGATAAAGTCTTGTTTATGAGCTTCATAGTACTGTCGGATCTGTTCGGCAGTTATAACAGTGTCTAGCCTGTCTGCTATGATTTTGTTTTTTAAAGTATGGATAAGTAATGATCTTCTGAAAGCTTCGACTTTACGGTCTATTTCTTTTTTCTCGTCTTCGAGGTAATTCTCATCAAGATTAACAAGGAGCTGTTCGCGTATCCATTTATTTATATAATTCTCTGCCTGGTATGCACTATCTTCGGCCGAGAGGTTGTCGGGAATAACCCTTTCTAGTTCACTCATCATCAAATATTTGTCGTATACTTTTGCAACAGGTTTATCATGGGTCTTTTTTATTTTTTCTTTTTTCTGGCAGCCTGTTAAAGTAATTGCCAATGGCATGATTATGAAAATTATTAAAGTTATCTTACTTTTCATCTTCCAGGTATTTTAGCACTTTATGTTCGTTGTTAATAATTATTTTATGTTTTTTTCTAAGGTTTTGTATCCATCTCTGCTCTAGATAATTCTGGTAATCTGCAGTTACAAATCCTTTAATTTGATTAAATTTGTCGTTTACAAATATAATCTGATTATCCCAAGCAGTGAAAATTTTTTGCTCTGGTTTTTTCTTTAGCCTTTCAAATAAGAAGTCATAATCTTTATCCTGACCTTGTTTGACAATTTTTTGGGCGACAAAGACAACAGATGTATCGTTTATGTAGCGGTTAACAAAGCTAGTGTCAAGGATTTGCGGTTTATAACGTTTCAAAATTTTTATGACTTTTTTTAGGCTTTTACGGTTAGATGCTTTTAGAATTGTAATGTATTGAATATCATTATAATTGTCCTTGTGTTGATCATAATATAACCTCAAGCCTAATGTATCTTGGGATGCTTTTTGCCATACGCGGTCGTTTGAAATGTTAAATAGTAGTAGTCCTTCGTAAAATTCTTTGGCCAGAAAATAAAAGTCTGTTCCTTTTTG
>JALWNS010000059.1 GCA_027083655.1 Bacteroidales bacterium
GTGGACAGAAGTTGAAGATAAGCTAATCCTTGCAGTTGGTGATTGCACAGGTCATGGTGTGCCCGGTGCAATGATTTCTTTTATAGGAATAACCTTACTTAATGAACTTGTTAGTGATAAAAAAATATTGGAGCCAGAAAAGATACTGGAAGAACTGCGCAAAGGCATCATAAAAGCTTTGCATCAAGAGAGGGTTAGCTATAATATCAAAGACGGTATGGAGGTGGGAATAATTAAATATAACAAGAGAGATAGAACACTGCAATATTCTGGGGCTTATATCTCATTGTACATCGTCAGAAGACTTGGCGGGCAAAAAGGGTTGGTTAATATATCCAATGGACTGGTTAAAAAAGAAGTAACAGAAGAGCAAACGGATGATTATGTTATCTACCGCATAAGGGGGGATAGAATGCCTATAGCCCGTTATTTTAAAATGAATAGCTTTACAGAACATGGAATAAAATTGAATGATGGCGATGTAATTTACTTGTTTACAGACGGTTTTGTAGATCAACTAGGAGGAGAAAAATTGGGTAAATACCACCAGAAAAAATTTCAACATTTTATCCTCAACATGAGCGCATATTCTATGCATGAACAAAAAGAAAAATTATTAAAGGAGCTCTTATCCTGGCGCGGAGACTATCCCCAGGTTGATGATATACTCGTCGTTGGCCTTAAAGTCTAGTATCCCTCACAGTCAACCCGATAATTTTTTAGCCTATCAAATAAACCTCTGTTAATGAGCGAATAAATGTCAGTGGTATCACCAATCTTTGCATCCTCGCGAAACTCCATTTTGTCTAAATCAAACTTATAAACGGTAAAGTAACTATTCTTGCCGCAGATAGTGTCTCTGTTAGACCCAGAATATAACGAGAATTCGCTGTTAAACTTAACTTTAAGAAACAGATTTTTATCCTTTTCAAACAACCTAACCGTATCAACATAAAACTGAAAACAAATACTGTCACCTTGCACATGCTTACTAACGAAAAAATCTGAAGCAAATCCCAGAACCTTTTGCATCCACGGTGTGTAAAAATCATAAAAATATACAGTATCCCTTCCACTGCAGGAGAGCCTGTTGACCTCCAGAAGGAAATAATGGGCAGAGCTATAGGCCCTGTTGAATAAATTATTACTGTGGCTATCACTGGCTCCAAAATACAGATCAGACAAAACATAATCACTTCCTGTTTGCTTATAAATAAAGACAAAGCTCCACACCGGATCTTCCTCACCATGAACATCTAACATAAAACTGCGGACATAGTACTTTGTGTCCTCCCAACTGCCATAGAATTCATGCTGCCCAGTCCAAACAATTGTAGCAGGAAAGGTCATTTTACCATCCGTGGCTTTGAAAAACTGCCCGGGCTGGAACTCATCTTTCGTACTTGGTATTACGCTTAAATCCGTGATTTTGTACCGCCCTTTTTTCTTCTCTACCTTGAGAAGCACATTGACATTTTCCTGCTTTCCACTAATATCCGGTTGCAAAAGCTGCACAAAATAAAGAAACAGTGTATCTGGCATCAGATAAGCACTAAAACGCTCTAGCCTCTTGATTGAAACATGTTTTACTTCACCAAAACCTTTGTCTGAAGAAAAAACCTTTAGTTTTCCCAAAGCTCTGGGATCAACAAGCT
>JALWNS010000060.1 GCA_027083655.1 Bacteroidales bacterium
GCATTCACACTATCAACCGGCAGATAAAGATTGACACCTTTTTCCTTTGCTTTCTGCTCAATGCTACGTGCAACATCCAACATATCTTCCTCAACCAACGAATTACCTACCTGGCCCCCCCTAGCCTTGATAAATGTATAGGTCATAGCACCTCCAATGATAAGATTATCGACCTTTTGCAAAAGGCTCTCTATTACAGAAATCTTTGTTGATACCTTAGCTCCTGCTATTATAGCAGTAAATGGCCTCTCTGTATGCTCCAATACACGGTTTAGACTCTCTATTTCACGCTCCATTAACAGGCCAAACATTTTTTCTTTAAAAAATTTAGCAACAATTGCTGTCGAAGCATGTGCACGGTGAGCTGTACCAAAAGCATCATTAACATAAACATCTGCCAGGCGTGCTAGTTGGCTAGCAAACTGTTCATCTCCTTTTGTCTCTTCAATATGGAACCGCAAATTCTCTAACAATAACACCTCACCCGGCTTGAGGTCCCGTGCCATTGCCTCTACTTCCTGGCCCACGCAATCAGGTGCAAATTTAACGTCAACACCAAGAATCTCACTAACCCTGGGTACAATATGCTTGAGGCTATACTTCTCAAGCCTTTCACCTTTTGGACGGCCAAGATGCGACATAAGTATAGCTGCACCACCCTTCTCCAGTATCAATTTAACTGTAGGTGCTGCGGCACGAATACGGGTATCGTCTGTTACGTTATAATTACTATCCAATGGTACATTAAAATCTACTCGAACAAGTGCTTTCTTACCATTGAAATCAAAATCCTTTATACTTTTCATGGTAAAGGCTTTTTAGTTTTAACATCACAAAATAACAATTTTAGCTTTTAAAAATAAACCATTTTTTGCATACGTTTTCAAAGGCTAAATAGTTGCTCGGCATTTGTTGTTGTCTGGCATGCTATCTGTTCTACACTCACCTCTTTAACTTCTGCAAGGCGTTGGGCTATTAATGGTATATACGAACTTTCATTCCTCTTACCACGGTAAGGGTGGGGTGTAAGAAATGGCGAATCTGTCTCCAATACAAGAAAATCAATAGGCACTTTTTTTATTTCTAATGCCAACTTAGAATTTTTAAATGTTAGAACGCCACCAATCCCCATATAAAATCCCCCCAAATCCATTATCTTTTTTGCTTGCTCATAAGTCCCTGTAAAGCAATGAAACACTCCCCTGAGCTGTTCATCATTTTCTTCTTTAACAACCTGGTACGTAATATCAAACGAATCTCTCGTATGGATTACAACAGGTAATTTTTTTAGCTTAGCCAACCTTAATTGATATCTGAAAGCCTCTATTTGCTCCTGCCGGAAACGCTTGTTTTCTGGCCAATATAAATCTATCCCAATCTCTCCTATTCCCCAATATTTACCAGAGGCTAACTCTTGTTCTATCACTGGCAACAACTGTTCGTAATCTTCCCGGACAGAGGAAGGATGCAATCCCATAAGTGGATATAAACTATCTGGATCCAATGCTACAGTTTTTTTCAATAAAGGTATAGATTTTAAATCAACGTTAGGTAAAATAATTTTCTGGACATTAGCTTGCTTGGCCCTTGCAATCGTTTGGTCCCTGTCCTGATCAAAACTTTGCCAAAACAAATGGGCATGTGTATCT
>JALWNS010000061.1 GCA_027083655.1 Bacteroidales bacterium
TTGATGATTATACATATATAATATTTTTTCTTTTAAAACATCTATATCTCTAATAGGAATAACAAAACCCTCTTGTCCATCTTTTATTAGATCTTCACCACCAGTGTTTGTTGTACAAATAAGAGGTAAACCACACGCCATAGCTTGGAATTGCACCATTGCCATACCTTCTTGAATTGAAGGCAAAATAAAAACAGAACCTTGAGAATAATATTTATATAATTCATTCTGTGGCTTATGTCCTAAGTATTTTATTTTTTCAGTTTTGTATTTTTCAACTATATGTTTCATTTCACTTTTGATTGAACCCAAGTGCCATAATTCTGAATATGGAAGATTCAGCTCATAGAAAGCTTGCAATAAGTAATGAGAACCCTTTTGTATGCTAAGTCCACCAGCATAGATTATCCTAAAAACATTATCTTTTTTTTCTATTTGCTTAAATTCAGATAAATCTACTCCGTAAGGATTAACTATAAGTTTATCCTTCGCTATTCCATGTTCGATGAAACTTCTTTTGACAAAACTTGAAGGTATTGAAATGTAATCCGCCAATTCATACTCCAGCAATTCTCTTTGCCAAGTGGCATAGTCAGGTTCGAACGGTAGTTTAAACTTGTCGTACTCGGTACTTAATAATTCCATCTGTGTACTATAGTGACTACTTCCTCTTTCTAAAATGGTGATTTTTCCCATTTTTTTAGCTTCTACGAGAGTTTCTAGGCTTGAACCGCTCCATCCTATATGTATATCACAACCATTTAGTACTTTAGCAGCCTGTTTTGCATGTTGTCTTTGTATGAAACTATTAAGTTTTTTATGTAATACGAATGGGAACTTGCTTTTATATCTTCGTAATAACTCTAGAAAGATTTCACTTTTTATATGTTTTTTGTTTATTCCCCATCTATTTGTAACAAATTTCGGATAGGTCGTAATCAGTTTATTCAATACCCCTTTATCCTCTAAACTTTTTGCTAAATTAAAAGCGTGAAACCTTCCCACAACTGCGACATTAATCCTCATAATTTCTTAATCTCCATAATCATATCTCGCACCCTGTCATCATAAGCGTATCCGCTGGACAGACACCGTTTGTAGCCATTTTCGCTTATCTCTTTTCGTATATTTTCATGCTTTAAATAATATTGCACTTTTTTTAAAAGTTCTTCATTCGTACTAAAATAGACAGCCTCTTTGTCTTCTTCAAAAAGTTCCATATGTTCTTTTGTTCTCTCAGCCATCATAAAACCTTTGCAAGCTGGAATCTCTATACTACGACTTGTATGCAAATCTCTATTGGCTTTGCGTAAAAAACAAAGTGAAATTTTTGCACAACTGAGTGCCTCAGAATAAGCTTTCCCTTCTAAAAATTCTTCATGAATTGTAATATTTTTGTGTGAAATGTTGTACTTTTTCTTTCTCCAAGCCTGTGGGTATCCATATATATCTACCTTTATACCGTTATTTGCTAAAAACAAAACAGACTCTATCCTCTCTTTTTCCGGATATCCTATAAAAACAACATCGTGATTATATTTCCCACTACAAGACTGTGGCACATGAATATCTTTAGAAAAACTTTGATAATGAAATAATACTTTTTTGGCACCGATTTTTGAAAGCTCGGCAACATTATAGCTTTT
>JALWNS010000062.1 GCA_027083655.1 Bacteroidales bacterium
GGTTACATCCGCCTCAGGTTAAAAGTGCGTTACCGTTATCAAACTGTAGAATTCAAAATTAACAATGATTATGTCTTATCCCGTTGCTCGTGTGACGACGATGTGCCTGGCATTTGCAAACACCAAATAGCAGGCATCCACCTGCTTAACAATCTAGACAGGCAATTTTTTGCTATTCTTGCATCAGACAATGCCACAGAGCTAAAAGGACTTTTTGTTTAAAACAGCATAACTATGAACTTTAAAGACATACCGTTAAACAAAATACTTTTCCTGGACATTGAGACAGTACCAGCATACCCTTCGTATGACCAGATGCCAGAAGAGTGGCGCCAGCTTTGGGACAAAAAAGCAAGCTACATCAACCGCGATGATTTACCAGACGAAGAGTTTTACCACCAGGCAGGTATATATGCCGAATTTGGTAAAGTCGTAGTAATATCTATGGCTTTCATAACATCAGACCGGCAAATGCGGGTAAAAACATACTACGGAGACGACGAAAAATGTATCCTGGAAAATTTCAGGCAATTATTAGACAATTACTTTTCAAAGCCTGGCACGTATCTGTGTGCACACAATGGTAAAGAGTTTGACTTTCCCTACCTGGCACGCCGTATGTTGGTTAATAATATCCCTTTGCCAGCCATTCTCGACAATCATGGACGAAAGCCATGGGAAACACGCTTCCTTGACACAATGGAGCTATGGAAATTCGGTGATTACAAACACTTTACATCCCTCGAACTTCTAGCCAAACTCTTTGACCTGCCAAGCCCAAAGACAGAAACCACGGGCAAAGATGTATGGAAAATCTACTGGGAAGACCACGACCTCGAGCGCATAGCCGAGTATTGCGAAAAGGATACAATCTCCGTTGCCCAGATATTCCTCAAATTCCGCAGAGAGCCTGTTATCCTGCCAGAAAATATAACTTTCGCCGACCGGCAGAGGTGCTAACGAAAAATACAAACAAATCTCGAGGCATTGACTTTCTCTGTTTGATTTTATAAGTTTTTGGTAATAAAGAAAAAATAAACACAATGATACGTCACAGTATCCTTTTATGGCTAATGATTGCCATATTTACATCTGCCTTTGCTCAACAACACACCGGAGAAAAATACACGGGCCGCACCTTCACTGGTGAGTTTGATGCCCTCTCTATCTCTGGGACGGGCACACTTTACATTAAGCAAGGAAAGATGAACCTCCTCTCTTTCCCTCGTCAAAGCAATGTACAATACAACATGGACAACATGGTTGGCCATCTGTACATAAATAACAGCGCAGATAGCACACTCCTGCTCAGCCCATACATTAGTAAAATTTCCCGCCTGGACGTAAAGGGTGGTGTAAAGGTCGTTTTCCTCTCTCCCATTACCCTGCAAAACCCCATGATTGAGGCTTTTGATAATGCACAGATACAGGCACAGCTCGTGGGTACAATCATGACAAATATCCGCGGGCATGGACATTCCAGAATTTACCTCACAGGCCACGGCAACATTGGTCTGGACATGACGCTTGATGGCTCTGCCTCTGTCAATGCCATGGCCCTGGGCTTGCAGAATCTAAGTGTGGACATGAAAGACAACTCCACGGCCCGCGTGCAAGTTAGCTCCGGTATTGCCGAAGGCTACATGAGCGGTAATTCTACTCTTTACCTTCAGCTAATCAATGCCATCTCTGACATCAAACGCAGCGGCAACGCCAGGGTAGTGGAGAAATAAGCTTCTAATACTCATAAATTTCCTCAGCCAAGCCATTCTCACCATTATTTCCAGTACTACTACCGCCTTGACCGCCTGCTCCAATTGTTATTGATGTATTTTGTACAGTCACATTACTATTATACTTGAAAATTCCAATAGAAGGCCCTCCGGCTCCACCGCCGCCTGCGCCACCATTACCACCGAGGCCTCCACGGCCTCCATTTCCTCCTTCCCCTACTTTACTAGAATTTGCGTATCCTCCATAGCCACCAATGCCACCTAAGCCTCCATGACCACCTGCTCCACCAGATCCACCGCGGCCTCCATCTTTTGTAATTATTGTGCTATTAATTATCTGTATATTATCGCTACTAACTACAAAAATGCCAAAAGAACCTCCGCCTGCTTTACCCCCTGTGCCGGCTTTGCCTCCTTCTCCACCGGCTCCGCCACCGCCGCCTCCTGCTCCGGTACCACCAATTGATATATATTCATATCCACCACCGGCTCCGCCGCCTCCGCCTCCGCTACCATTTCGTCCATCAGTACCGTCATCTCCATCATCACCTACCCAAAGGCCATTTATCACAAAACCTCTCGCTTTACCGCCTTGACCATTATTCCCATTGCTACCATTACCTCCATCTGAACCATTACCTCCATCTGAACCAGTACTTCCTGCGGATCCCCCATATCCACCGTTACCTCCCAGAATTCCATATCCCCTCTCTCCATATTCTCCATCTGCTTTATAGCGTCCATTACCTCCTCTACCTCCATTAGAACCCCACGGACAAATACCTCCACTGCCACCATTAGCCTGGATATCGCCGTCATCTCCAGGTGAACCATCGGAACCAGAAGGGCCATTTCTACCGTCTTGCCCGTTAATTCCGTTTACACCAACCCCACCCTTACCAGAGACAAAAGTACTATTGCTAATAATCAAATTTGAGCTATTTGTTATAATCATTGCATACACACTTTTCATTGTATCAGCATCTGGACACTCCACCTTTATCTGGTCAAAATAGGTCATCTGGTAAATACTATCTGCTCTCACACCTAGAACAATATCTCCAATGTCCATACCTCTAATGATAACAGTATCTGCGTCAGAGCGTTGCCAACCGTTATTAGCGTCATAACCACCGAACAAGGATATTCCACTATGCAGCACAACAACCTCATTATATACACCACGCGATATATAAATCTGGTGTAAGCCCAAACTGTCTGCCTTGTGTATAGCTGCATTAATAGTAAGAAGTGGAGCATCTATCGTTCCATCATTTAAATCATCACCATTTTTACTAACAAACAAGGCTTGAGCAATATCTCCATCTATACCATCACAATTACGATCTATAAAATTGCTATCAGGCCAATCTACCGCATTGGGATGTATTGTGGAATCCAAATCATTACAATCTCCCATTGCAAGACTATAACCATCCTTGTCTTTATCTGTAGCTGTAGAATCACAATTCAGTTCAGAACCACTACAATCCTCATCTATGCCATTGCCGCAAATATCTAAAGCACCTGGGTGGATGTCAGGATCATTATCGTCACAGTCTGTACTATCAAGGACTAAATATGGAAAAGGACTGGCATCCTCTGGTATCCATACAGGTGAGTATTTATCACCATAGCCGTCTTTATCTTTATCAATGTAATAAAATTGTCCATAGCAATGATACTTTATATATCCTCCATTGGTTAAAAAGATAGTATCATGACTTATTGATAATTGCTGCAACTCATTCGTCGTATCTGCATCTACCTCTTCCCGCACGAATTGGTTAGTTGTATCTAATATCGCTTGAACAGTATCAGCGATTCTGGGACGATTTTTTAAGTTATTATAATCTGCACTACGGGAGCTAAGTGCATACGGTACACTCAAAAGCTCTGAAGTCCCCATGATCTCTCCATTAACCTTAACTTGCAGATAATATACGTCAGAAGAAAAATCAACCTTGCTAAGATCAGATATAGACCCTATGTTTATCGCTATCAAGCCCTGATCATTTGTCATAACATTATGTGTTTCTTCAAAAACTACAGGACCATTGGGAGAACCTTTGAGGAGAGCAATCTCCAATGTTACGGATTTATTAGAAAGAATTTGGCCATTGGCATCTCTTAAAACAGCCTGATATTTAAATTGATAAGGTGCCTGTGCTATAGCTATGTGTAAGAAAATAAAGAGGTTTAAGAGAAGGATGATAAAACGTTTCATTTTTCTATATTTTTATAAGCTTAGAAATATAAACAATAGTCTTTTGTTTCATTATTCGTAGGATATAAACACCTGAAGGCAAGTGTGAAAGGTCTATCGTCTCCTCATTACCAGATATTTGTCTTATATACATAGTTTTACCTGACAATGACAAAATATTTAGAGTATAACCTTTTGTTGAATTATCAAAAAAAACATGAACTTCGCTGGAAAAAGGATTTGGGTAAACCAAAACTGTCAAAAGTGAATCCAAAGCACGGGAATTATAAACCTGGTGAAAACCTTGGGTTAAAACATAATTCTCAGAAGAAAAGGTCTCAATCATTATTTCCCCTACAGAGCATTCTATCTGCAAACTAGACCCGGAAAAGTAGGCTCCGGAAGAAGATATAAGTTCCTGTTGGGCAGATAACCTAGACAAAGGAAAAAGAAAGATGAATATGTAAAAAAAATATTTCATCAAGCTAAAGTCAAGTATACTAGCTAATTAAATTTACAATTTTTATTAAACAATGCAAATATTTTTTTGATTTTCTTTTGATACCTTTCTGGTGTCAAAATTGATTTAAATCAATAAAAAAGGCGGCCTGCGGCCGCCTGCTATAGAGGGGAAGCTATGCTATGGAGACGTTTTTACCCACATTTGGAATAACCACAGCTCATACACACCAGACAGCCTTCCTGGTAAACCAAATCATCCGATCCACAATTAGGACAAGTAGCATGATGGCGGGGACGGGTGCCATCTGGTATATAACGCTTCAATGCCCTGGCCACTCCCTGTTTCCACGAGTTAATGCTATCATTATCCAGATGCAACGACTCTACAAGGTGTATCACATCTGGTATTGGCATACCATGGCGTAGTACACCTGAGATTAGCTTAGCATAATTCCAGAAAATAGGGTTGAACTTATACGACAGACCTTCTATTGTTACCTTAAAACCTGCCTTGTTAATATACTGGAAATCATAACGCTTATTTCCTTCCTTATCACGTACTTTTATTATATATCCTTTCTGTACATGCTTTGGTATAGGCAAATAATCTGGCTCATCAATACCAGTGAAAATCTCATAAGGACGGCCGTTATATAGACCTATAAATGCAATCCAATGCTCTTCGCCGTTCATGAACCTGACAACATCAGCCTCCAGTACTGCAGGACGCTTGAGTGGGTGTGGCCCTTCGTTTTCTTGTTCTTGCTTTTGTTCTTCCTTTTTTTCTTTCTTGTTGGAAACTAACACACCCTGGCGGGATCCTTCGCGGTATATAGTTAGCCCTTTACATCCTTCTTGCCATGCTGTAACGTATAACTTATCCACCAATTCTTCACTAACATCTTCTGGCATATTAATAGTAACGCTTATTGAATGGTCAACCCACTTCTGGATACGTCCCTGCATACGCACCTTGTTAACCCAGTCCACATCTGCCGAAGTTGCTTTGTAATAAGGAGACTTTTTGACTATTTCCTCGATTTCTTCATCATTCATATGCTTGACTTTCTCCACATCATAACCATTAACCTCCATCCATGTAAGAAACTTGTGATGAAAGACATTATACTCCTCCCAGGCATCACCGTTCTCATCAACGAAACTGATCTTCACATCCGGGTCATTAGGGTTAACCTTGCGGCGACGCTTATACACAGGCAGGAATACCGGTTCTATGCCTGATGTTGTCTGTGTAAGAATACTTGTCGAACCTGTAGGTGCGATAGTCAAAAGCGATATATTACGGCGGCCATGACGGACCATATCTTCATAAAGCTCAGGATCTGCCTCTTTGAGACGTTTGATATATGGATTATCTTTCTCACGTTCGGGATCAAAAATCGGAAAAGCTCCTCGCTCCTTGGCCAACTCCACAGAGCCACGATAAGCAGCCAATGCCACACTCTTGTGAACAAGCTCGGAGAATTCAATAGCTTCCTGGCTACCATAACGCAGACCTAAAGCTGCTAACATATCGCCCTCGGCTGTAATACCAATACCTGTACGGCGGCCTTGCACTGCTTTTTCGCGTATCTTTTCCCACAAACGGCGCTCAACTTGTTTTATATCCTCAGGCTCAGGGTCTGAATCTATCTTGGCCAATATTGCATCAATCTTTTCTATCTCCAGGTCAACAATATCATCCATTATACGCTGTGCATAAATGACATGCTCCCGCAAACGGTCAAAATTAAACTTTGCTTCCTTTGTGAACGGATTATCCACATAGCTATAGAGGTTAATTGCCAGCAGACGGCAGCTATCATAAGGGCACAGAGGTATCTCGCCACAAGGGTTTGTTGCAACTGTACGAAAACCAAGATCAGCATAACAATCTGCTACTGATTCGCGGATAATAGTATCCCAGAAAAGAACGCCTGGCTCTGCACTAGCCCAGGCATTATGTATAATTTTCTTCCACAGGTCACGGGCCCTTATTTTCTTGGTAAAAATAGGGTTTGTACTATCAATAGGATATTGTTGGACATAGTCTTTGTCCTCAATAACTGCACGCATAAATTCATCATCTATCTTCACAGAAACGTTAGCACCAGTTATCTTACCCGGGGTCATTTTTGCGTCAATAAAGTCCCCGGCATCTGGATGCTTTATTGATATCGTAAGCATCAAAGCTCCACGACGGCCATCCTGGGCTACTTCACGTGTAGAATTGGAATAACGCTCCATAAAAGGCACCACTCCTGTAGAAGTCAAAGCACTATTCATCACAGGAGCACCCTTTGGACGTATGTGCGACAGATCATGCCCCACACCACCACGGCGCTTCATCAGCTGGACTTGCTCCTCGTCTGTGCGTAGAATGCCGCCATAGGAATCTGCATTGTTTCCAATGACAAAGCAATTAGACAGGGAAACTATCTGGAAATTATTACCTATTCCTGCCATAGGACTACCCTGTGGCACTATATAGCGGAAGTCTTTGAGCAGTTCATAAACCTGCTCTTCACTCATGGGATTTGGGTATTTCTTTTCTATACGAGCTATCTCACGGGCTATTCGCCAGTGCATATCATCAGGCGACTGCTCATAAATATTTCCAAAAGAGTCTTTTAATGCATATTTGGTTACCCACACACGGGCGGCCAATTCATCCCCTTTAAAATATTCTAAGGCTTTTTTAAAAGCTTGCTCGTATGAAAATATTTTTGGGTTTTTATTGTTTTCCCTGGCAGGTTTGTTAAGCTTTACTTGGCTAACTTTCAATTCCATGGCGACATTCCTTTTAAATTCATTGTGTTAAGCAATTTATAGATTTAACTTTTTTAATTAAATTTTTCCTGCTCAAAACATTGTGCAAAACAATGCTAATGACTGAATATTTAACACTTAAGGTTGTTAATATTTAGAAAAATCCATACAATCTATTAAATTTCAAACCATTACACCTATAAGCTAGAAAATTAACCTGTTAAAAATTTTGGCATTTTTAATAAAATTTTTTCCTTTGTAGCGATTATATTGTAAACAAACATTAAAATCTAAAGCTATGTCAGACATCGCAGCAAGAGTAAAATCAATCATCGTTGAAAAGTTAGGTGTTAACGAAGCAGACGTTACAGAAGACGCTACTTTCACT
>JALWNS010000063.1 GCA_027083655.1 Bacteroidales bacterium
ACCCTAGACCTGTACTTCAAAGCCAAAACATACGAGGTTGACAAAAAACATGACCTTGCCCTTTTCTATTATGAGCTCCTCGACAACCGTAAGGAAGAACTAAAAAGTAAGTTTAAAGCCAAAGCAAAAGAAGTCGAAAAATCATACAAGGAAGTCGAACGCCAGTTAGAGTTTGAGCAAAAAATACTAACCGGAGATTTGCTCCTGGTTAAAGACAGGAAACTGGAAGCCCTCGAACAATATGAAGAAGCCTTACGCCTAAAACCTAAGAACCTGGAAGCCAAGGTTAAATACAATGAACTCCTGGGGGATATGCTCATGGAGTCTGGATTATATAACGAAGCACAAAAAGCCTATTCCGAAGCTCTTGATAAGATAACTAATAGATTTAAAGAGCAGAAAAACAAAATCCAGACTAAGAAACGGCTTGCAAAGACAATGAGCCTTTCTGCTTCCAGGCTACCCCTCATCTCACAGGCCTCGTTGTTGGTAGCCCGCCTGTCTGAAACAAAAAATGACCTCAAGCTTATTAATGCTAAGGAATACATGCGACTTAACAGGTTTTTGGCAATCTCCGGAATAATAATTGGACTGGCCATCTTTGGTTTATTCGTGAACAATGCTGTCTCTACTACCGGTTTAGCCAAGACAACGGCAGATAATGTTTCTATTTCTACTGTTCTAGACCTGCATCAAGCTGCCATGATGAAAGGTGATGCCTATATGGACAAATTCAAACAATTTGGCTATACCCGTGTACATGTATTAGATAGTGCTAAACGCTCCTACCAGCGTGCTTTTTCATACAACCGGACAGATCCTGAGGCTTTGAAAAAATACAATCTGGCTAAACATTATTTAGACCAGTACATCTTACTTGCAAAAAGAAGGCTCAAAGAAAACCCTGCAAAATATTACAGGGCTGTCAAGCCTATGAGCGAAGGCTTGCAATTAGTAAAATACATGTATGACCCTAGTAATCCTAATCTGGTCAAGTTTGGTTATATTGACCAAAAACACAACCTTGTCATTCCCCCTTTGTTTGACTTTGACTACAACAGACGCATGAAGCCAGGGAGGGAGAGCTTCCATAAAGGGCATGCTTACGTGTGTATTGTTGTCAATCCTGGTGATACTGCCTATTTCCAGATCAACCGCTTCGGACGCCGCACTTCACAAATTTATTGGGTAGGTCCAAAATACCAAACAGGTCATAAGTCGCAAAACTAGTAGTAATGAGCATTTTATTAGTGGACAACCAGGACTCTTTTACCTACAATATTGTCGATAGCCTCCGTAAGCTTGATGTTCATGATATTATCCTGGCAACAGAACCCACAGACGACCAATTAGCAGCCGCAGATAAAATAATTTTTTCTCCCGGGCCTGGGCTACCCAAGGATTTTCCAATGATGCACAAAATATTAGAACAATGGCATGATAAGAAGCCTATCCTTGGTATATGCCTGGGGTTTCAGGCTATTGCAACGTTTTTCCGCGCACGGCTCTTCAGGCTTATGATGCCAGTGCATGGCCAGCCACATGAAATAATCATTAAAAAGCCAAATCCACTTTTCCAGGACCTGCCAAAAACTTTTACTGTTGGTCTGTATCATTCATGGGCTGTGGAAAAAAAGAGTATCCGCCGTCCTTTGAGAATAGATGCCATTTCTCAATATGGTGTAGTTATGGCTATTTCACATCGACGCCTGCCAATTTTTGGCGTACAATTCCACCCAGAATCATATATATCTGAATATGGTTTAAATATCTTGAAAAACTTTGTAGCACTATGACAATCGAGCAGTTCATAGGCAAGACAACCGACTTATTACGAAGCAACAAGCCATTCTTTTTTCTCTTGGACTTTGATTTACAGCGCCCTTTTATCTGTGATCTAGACACAGCAGCAGACCTTGGCGTTTTTTTCGAAATAGAAGGATTAAAGAACCATAAAATACAATCGGCAGATATACAAAACTTCTCATTCAAGCCACTGCCCATTGACTACGAAACATACAAACAAGGCTTTGATGTTGTAATGGATAATATCCTCAATGGCAATACTTACTTGTTAAATCTCACTTTTCCCACGCGTGTGGAGACAGACCTTGACCTCAGACAGATATTTACCAACGTACGTGCCAAGTATAAACTTCTTTTTAAGGATGAATTTGTGCTTTTTTCACCCGAAACTTTTATAAAAATCAAGGGTAAACGCATCTTCACCTATCCTATGAAAGGTACTATAGACGCAACAATACCTAATGCAAGGGAAAAAATATTATCCGACGAAAAAGAATTATATGAGCATTATACTGTCGTGGACTTATTACGTAATGATCTGGCCATGATTGCTACAAATGTGGAGGTCACACGCTTTCGCTATATTGACCTGGTTCATACACACAAAGGAGATATCCTGCAGGTAAGCTCTGAGATACAAGGTACATTGCCAGACAACTGGCGGGAAATCTTTGCCGAACGCCTCGTGCAGATGCTTCCTGCCGGCTCTATCAGCGGTGCTCCAAAGAAAAAAACTGTGGAAATTATACGCAATGCTGAAATTGATGAAAGGGGATATTACACAGGAGTTTTTGGTATCCATCTAGCAGGACAAATCATCTCGGCTGTTAATATACGCTTTATAGAGAAACAAAAAGACAGTTTTATTTTCCGCAGTGGTGGCGGTATCACAGCTTTTAGCAAACCACAGAAAGAATACAATGAATTAATACAAAAAGTCTATGTCCCTATATCCATTCGTTGAGACAATACGCGTCCACAACGGATCTGTACAAAACCTCATCTATCACCAGAACAGGCTAAATGCCACTTTCTTACATTTTTATCCCGGGCAAAAACCCCATGACCTGCAGAAAAGCATAAAAATACCAGACAAATATTCTTCTGGCCTGTACAAGCTACGGTTTTTGTACAACAAACACTCTTTCTACCTCGAGTACCACCCATACAAACCCAAACAGATAAATTGCCTGAAAACCATCCACGCAAATCATATTGACTATAGGTTCAAAAAAACAGACCGCACACAATTCGAGGAATTATTATCTGTAGCTACACCATGCAACGAAATACTGATTGTTAAAAATGGCTTTATCACAGACACATCTTTCTCGAATATTGTTTTTTTCGATGGTAAAAAATGGATAACACCTACAACCTACCTTCTGGCAGGTACATACAGGCAATATCTTCTGGACACAAAAAAAATAACCCAAATGCCAATACGCCTCCAGGACATAACAAGCTTTACTTATTTCAAGCTAATAAACGCCCTGCTTGCCTGGGACATGCAACCAATGCCTGTGGAAAAAATTATCATCTAATAGCTCTGGCCAATTACGTTTTTGAGTGGCTATAGTGCTATAAATAGTACCTATGTTCGCCAGAAATTTCAAATTCCTACCTGCCCAAAAAGCACTTCTTTACCCCGGAGATAAAAAAACTCGCTATTAAAAAGAAACGGGGCTATCCGCCTGTGAACCTGGCAAAGATTAGTCTATGTTTGCACTCCTAAAAAGGCAGGATAGCCCCGGCATACTGCTTAGAAATCACGGGAATGCCGTTTGAGGAACTCGCGTTCTTTACGCGTAAGGCTATTGTATCCTTTTCTGGCTATTTTCTCAAGTATTCTGTCCAGCTCCTGTTTGATCTCATTCTGCCGCTCGTTCCACTCATAATCTTGCGGACGGTAATCGTTTTTATGCACTTTCATTCTTTGCTTACGGCGGAAATTTATCTTTGTCAAAAACAATGTAATATCCTGTCCTTGCTTATACTTGAGGGCAAACCACACCCCAAACAATGCTCCGCCCAGATGAGATAGATGTCCTCCGGGATTATCAACCGTGAGCATCGAAATATCATAAAGCACATACAGGGCGCCTATTAACCACAGAGGAACAGGCAAGATACCAAACACAAGCACTGTCTCAGTGGGACGGTAAACTGCTACTGACAATACAATAGCAGACACTGCTGCCGATGCGCCTAATAATACAGAACCATATCTTTCAGGAGCAAAAACCGGAAAAATATTATACGCCAGAACGAAGAACAAGGCTCCCATCAAGCCACCTAACAGATAAACGCGCCACAACGCTTTCTCTCCAAAGGTCATAACAAACAAAATACCCATAAAGTAGAGCCACAGCATATTAGCAAACAAATGCCAGAAACCCTCGTGCAAAAACATATAAGTGACGATAGTCCATGGCTTGACCAAGAGCTTTAGCAAATTAGACGGTAAACTGAAAAAACGCACCACCTCTGTACTAAGCTGTGGCGCACCAAATAGAAATGCAAATAACTTTATAATGGCAATGACAATAAAAACTGCCACATTGACAGCCAGTAATTTATATAAAACATTAAGTCTGCTCCATGTTGATCTCAACCCATCCATAACTCTTTGATTTACTGCATAGTCCAACCGCCATAACGGGGCCGTCCGCGGCGGTCCCAATACTTTATCAAAATATAGCCAAAAATCATACCGCCCAGGTGTGCAAAATGCGCCACATTATCTCCAGGTATGTTCGAAATACCATTTATTAATTCCAATAAACCATAACCAATAACAAAGTATTTTGCTTTTATAGGAAAAGGAAAGAAAAGTATCATCAAAGGTACATCCGGGAAAAGCATACCAAAGGCTAATAACAGGCCAAAAACAGCACCTGATGCTCCGACAATTGGAATATTAATCTTTGTTTCAATAGCTTGCTTTATTACAGGGATAACTTGTGATGCAAATTCTGTGCTATCAGGGTTAAGCTCCCACTGGGACAATAAAACTTTGATACTATGAGGATTGAAATATTCCGGGTACTTTGCATAAAAACGCATAAAGTGATCCAGGTCAGGATAGGCAAGAAAAGCCTGGGCTGCAGAAACAAAGCGGTGTATTTCGTACCATGACACGGCTGTATGCAAGAAGGCAGCGCCAAAACCAGTTATTAGGTAATAAGTCAGGAAACGGCGAGGACCCCACAAACGTTCCAAGACTGTACCAAAAAGCCACAAAGCATACATATTAAAGAGCAGGTGTATGAAATTGGCATGCATAAACATGTGCGTAAATATCTGGTAGACATGGAAATATGGCGAAGTCGGATAATGCAATCCTAAAAGATTTATCAAATCTATGCCAAATGGACTTAAAATCCATGCCAATATTAGCATGCCAGTGTTGATAATCAACAAGTCGCGAACTACAGGCGTCATTCTCATGATTACAAAACTTTATGTTAAGTCAGAATAGTCTTTGAAATTCTCACGCTGACGACGGAATGGGAATTTCCTGCCTTGCTGTTGACGGTTTTCCCTGTGTCTGTCATTTGTTTTTTTCTGCTGGTCGGTTTGTTTATGTTCTGTTTGCTGTCGGGCCTCTTCTTGCTGTGTCTGGATAGGTTCTTCTATGTGTGTTTCAGAGGTCTCATCTGTTATGATGTCTTCGTCTGGAGGTAAAGATATATCAAAATCATTCTCCTCTTCTATTTCCTGATCCACAACCTCTTGTAGCTCTGGAACGTCTTGTTGCCCTATCTCTATTGGTTTCTGCCCGGCTGGTTCTTGTGGTTTTTCTTTTTCCGTAGCTTGTGTCTGTTGTATTTCCTTGACCTGGTCTGCCTTGTCCTCTTTTTGCATGCTTTCTACTTCCTGTATCTCGGAGGCTTTAGCAGGCTTGAGAGTGTGCATAAGATCCTCCATGTTCTGTTTTTCCAGTGGCTTAATATCTCCCAGAAGCAGGCGGTTCTTGTATATCTTACGTGCAACAAATAGTGCATTAACAAATGATGTATGATCTGCTTTGTTAAGGCCTGCAATATCATAAGCTACTCCATGGTCTGGAGAGGTACGGATGACAGGCAAACCAGCTGTATAATTAACACCTTGTCCATTACTCAAAACCTTGAAAGGAGTGAGCCCCTGGTCATGGTACATTGCCAGTATTCCATCAAAATTTTTGTAATTCTGCGAAGCAAAAAAGCCATCTGCTGCATAAGGTCCTAGCACATTAATACCTTCTTCCTTTGCCTTCTCAATGGCAGGGATAATGATTTTTTCCTCCTCGTCGCCAATCAGTCCTTCATCACCAGCATGGGGATTAAGGGCTAAAACGGCGATTAGCGGGCCATCTATTGCAAAGTCTGTCTTAAGTGTCTTATCAAACAACCGTAGCTTTGACAAAATCTTCTCCTCTGTAATCTCATTAGCTACCTCACGCAAAGGTATATGATCTGTCACAACAGCTACACGCAAATCTTCATGCACCATTAACATCAGTACGTCATCTACACCAAATTCATTGGCTAAATACCATGTATGACCTTTGAACTGGAATTTGTCGCCATAAATAGCTTGCTTGCTTATTGGCGCTGTCACCAGTATATCTATCTTTCCTTCCTTCAGGTCCTTGACTGCTGCTTGCAGGGCTGTAAGAGCAGCTTCTCCTGCTATCTCAGTTGGCTGTCCCAGCTCTACACGAACCTTATTACTCACACAATTGATGATATTAACAGCCCTTTTATCTGCTTTTTCTGCAGACTTGATATGGTTGAGTGTTACCTGTGAAATCTTCAACATCTTCTTGTAATAAGCCGCAACCTTGGGCGAACCATAAATTATTGGTGTAAAAAACTCCAGCATACGGCTATCACGGAAAGCCTTGAGGATTATTTCATAGCTTATTCCATTAATATCTCCGTGGGTTATACCAACTTTGATTTTGGGGATCTTTATGTCTTGTTTTTCTATTTCCATGGCTTTAACTATTTTCTGATTACAATAACCTCATTGTTTTTACCTAGCTTAATCACAGACGAAGGACGCGCACGACGTGTGTCATTCTGGCGCCAACGAACAATATAATCAACTGCACTCTTAATCTCTTCAGATATCTCACTAAAATTAGCAGGGCTAGGCTGTCCTGAAACATTAGCAGAAGTAGAAACAATTGGCCTGCCCAACGCGCGTATCAAATCACGGCAAAAATCATCACGCACAACGCGCATGCCTATAGTACCATCTTCGGCTATTAAATTTTTTGCCAGATTGCGGGCATTGGGATAAATAATTGTCAATGGCCGGTTGGTCACACGGATAAGCTCCCAGGCCATAGAAGGAACATAAGCATATTCTTTTAGCCGGTTGGTGTCATCAACTAAAATAAGCATGCTTTTGCTGTTGCTACGCTTCTTTATCTCATAGATGCGTTGTACTGCTTGCTCATTTGTGGCATCACAACCAAGCCCCCAGATTGTATCTGTAGGATAAAGAATAACGCCACCCTGTTTTAGTACCTCTACTGCTTTTTGTATATCTTTCTCGTATGGTTTCATAGTTTAGACTTAGTCATTTTCAGATGCAAAGTTAACAAAAAGAAATGAAGTTTATTTTTACGGTTATATTTTTTTAATTCTCAACATCTCAAATCTCGTATTCATTAGTTTTAAGAAAGGCATGAATTACAAAAATAGCTGAAATGAAGCTAAGTATTTGGCTTACTATTGCCACC
>JALWNS010000064.1 GCA_027083655.1 Bacteroidales bacterium
GGATAGCCTAAAATTCGATAATTCACGTATCCGTAGTATAACTAACAAACTTACTAAAGGCTATCGCTACCGTGCAAAAGAAGTAAAAATCCTCACTGGGCTTATAGACACAACGTCATCGCCTATTGTGTTATGTGGCGATTTCAATGATACACCTGTTTCGTACGTTTACACACAGGTATCCAAACGTTTAAAAGATGCTTTCACTATAGCAGGCACAGGCATTGGCAATACATACAACCAGATAATACCTTTGCTCAGAATTGACTATGTGTTTGTCTCTGACGATATACACATACTTGACTATCGCAGAATAAAAGTTAACTTTAGCGATCATTACCCCTTATTGGTCGAATTATCCAAAGAATAACAAGCTATGCTCAAAAATCTACTCGGCGATTACAAAATAATATTAGGCTCTGCATCCCCAAGGCGCCAGGCGCTCCTTAGGGCAATGGATATACCATTTGAAGTAGTCGTAGCCGAAGCAGACGAGACATATCCCGAAGGTTTACCAATACTAAAAATACCTCTATGGCTGGCTAAGAAAAAAGCACAGGCTCTGGAGCACAAAATGCAAAAAGACTGGATACTCATTACTGCCGATACAATTGTCGCTCTCGATGATTTGGTCCTTGGCAAACCACGTGACCTACAACAAGCCAGGGAATTTCTACGAATGCTCTCAGGCCGCCAACATCTGGTTATCACAGGTATTAACATCAAAACCAAGGAAATAGAGAAAAGCTTTGCCTGCCGCACGCCAGTATGGTTCAAAAACCTCACTGACGAAGAGATAGACTATTACGTGGAGACATACCAGCCTCTGGACAAGGCGGGAGCATACGGCATCCAGGAATGGATAGGTTATATTGGTATAAAAAAGATTGAAGGCGAATATAACAACGTGGTTGGCCTGCCTACGCAGAAGCTATACGTGACATTGATTAAACTGCTTGAGAAACTAAGGAAGGAGGATTAGTACCTCAACGCTTTACTGGCCCTGACGACGAATAAATATTCCAACGTTTAACTGGTCCGTGACGAAAATAATAAATATACCAACGTTTTACTGGTCATAAGCCGCAGTTAATTAACCTCAACGTTTGTTAGGTCTAATGACGCTAACAAAGTTGAGGTTTGGGTTAGTTGAAGTTAACTAATAAATTTCTTAGATTTATTATTACGGAATCTAATTTGTCCTGGTTTGTTAGAACTAACGATGTAGAAAATTCTTCAACGTTTAATTGGCAACGTGCCTGCCACTTGCCAAACAATAACAGATTTACGTAAAAATACCAGTCATGGGGAAATTACTCTTGGAGCACGGGAAATTTTATCATATTTACAACCGTGGAAATAATTATGAAAACATCTTTTTAACAAAAGAACATTACGAACATTTCCTGTATTTGTATGAAATTTACATAGATCCTGTAGCCGAGACCTATGCTTGGTGCCTGATGAAAAACCATTTTCACTTGCTCACCAGAATAAAAGAAGAATGGGAAATTGGTTATTTAAACTCTGCAAATGCTAATCATGAAGATAAAGCAGTGAAGTGGAAAACATATTTTCCAGTCAAACCAGATAAAAATTTCACAAAGAAGCCAAATCCGCACAC
>JALWNS010000065.1 GCA_027083655.1 Bacteroidales bacterium
TTTGCCATATTTATTTTAAATTCTAAAGATACTAAACCATGCAATACATTCTAGCATTAGACCAAGGTACCAGCAGTAGCCGTGCTATTCTTTTTGATAAACTTTTTAACATAGTTGGTATTGAGCAAGAAGAATTCAAGTCATATTATCCCCAGCCGGGCTGGGTTGAACAAAATCCATACGAAATATGGCAATCACAAATCAATGTCGCAAAACGTTTAATTAAAAAAACAGGTATTTCCATAGACCAGATTAAAGGAATAGGTATAACAAACCAGCGAGAAACTACAATAATTTGGGATAAAAACACAGGTTCCCCAATTTATAACGCAATTGTTTGGCAGGACAAACGTACAGCAAATTTTTGTGAAGACCTAAAAAAGACCCATGGACAGATAGTCCAAGAGAAGACAGGTTTACCTATAGATCCTTATTTTTCTGCTACTAAAATACACTGGATTTTGAACAATGTGCCAGATGCTAAAGAAAAGGCACAACGTGGGGAATTACTTTTTGGCACTGTAGATACATGGATAATTTGGAATCTCACAGGCGGCAAGGTTCATGTCACAGATATGACAAACGCCTCGCGCACAATGCTTTTCAATATCCATGATCTGACATGGGATGATGATTTGCTCAATCTACTGGGCATTCCGAGCGATATCTTGCCACAAACTGTCGATTCCAGTGGTATTGTAGGTTATGCAGACAAAAAATTCTTTGGCAGTGAGATACCAATAGCTGGTATTGCAGGCGATCAACAAGCTGCATTATTTGGTCAGGCATGCTTCGAGCCTGGTATGGCTAAGAACACATATGGTACAGGTTGCTTTATACTTATGAACACAGGTAATAGAATATATCAATCGCAGAACGGTCTAATCTCGACAATAGCTTATAGCCTGAACGGAGAAGTAAAATATGCCCTCGAAGGAAGTGTTTTCATTGCCGGAGCAGCTATCAAGTGGCTACGTGATGGGCTTGGTATAATCAAATCAGCCTCTGAGACAGAGGCTATGGCATTAAGTGTGCCATCCTCTGAAGGTGTTTATGTAGTACCTGCTTTCTCTGGTCTGGGCGCACCATACTGGGATATGTATGCTAGGGGGGCAATAGTAGGTTTGACACAGGGAATTAATAGAAACCACATTGTACGTGCAACCCTTGAAAGTCTGGCATACCAGACAAGGGACGTTTTCGAGGCAATGGAGCAAGACTCTGGACTCAAGCTCAAAACCCTCTTCGTTGATGGAGGGGCATCTGCAAATAATTTCCTAATGCAATTCCAAGCTGATATTTTAGGCGTAGAGGTCTACCGCCCAGCTAATGTAGAAACAACAGCTTTAGGAGCAGGATTTCTGGCTGCCCTAGCCACCGGTTTTGTATCTATGGAGATAATAAAAGAGGTAAATCAAAAAGCATCCAAATGGGTGCTTGCAAGTGTACTCTTTGGGTGTCTGTTTTTGATTAATAAACTTTTAGAGTTCTCAGACATCTTTGGACAGGGAATATCGCTAGATACAAACAAGTTTTTTATGTTCTATCTGCTGCTTACGATGTTTCACTTTATGCATGTTACTTTAGGAACCATCATTCTTTTTAATATTTTTAGAAGAAC
>JALWNS010000066.1 GCA_027083655.1 Bacteroidales bacterium
TGTATTGGCAAAAACTGTTCATTTACGCTATTTAGAAGCATTAGGTGATGACATAGGTGAAGTGCCAGAAGGACTATATCCAGGTGAGTATCTAAAAGATGTGGCAGAGGCCTTAGTAAAACAAGAGGGCGACAAGTGGAAGGGTAAAGAAGAGGGAGAATGGCTTGCGCCAATTAGGGATTTTTCTGTTAAATATATAATGCAAATGATACGAGAAGACCTAGATTTAATAGGTATCAAGCATGATGTTTTTACCAATGAAAGAGATATAGTTGAAAATGGTACTTTAGATACCGCCTTTAAGGCATTGGAAGATATGGATTTAATATATGAAGGAACTCTTCCGCCACCCAAAGGTAAAGAAATGGAAAATTGGGAACCTGTGCCGCTTACCTTGTTTAGAGCTAGTAAATTTGGCAATCAGCCAGACAGACCACTTAAAAAACGTGATGGTAGCTGGGCTTATATAATGCCAGATATTGCCTATCACTATGATAAAATTAGGCGCGGCTTTAATAAAATGATAGTTGTGCTTGGTAAGGACCATAGTGGTTATGAAGAACGATTGAAACCCGTTGTTGAAGTGTTTAGCGATGGAAAAGCGGAGCTTGATGTTGTTTATAACTCAATTGTAAAAGTATATAAAAATGGTGAGCTAGTGAGATTTTCTAAACGCTCAGGCAATATTATTACTTTGCGAGAAATGGTAGAAGAAGTAGGAGCAGATGTTATCAGATTTTTTATGATGACAAGAACACCAGACTCAGAGCTTGAATTTGATTTTGATAAAGTTGTTGAAAAATCAAAAGATAATCCAGTTTTCTATGTGCAATATGCTCATGCTAGATGTTGTTCAGTTTTGCGTAATGCAAAAGATATTCTGTCCAATATTGACATATCAGATGATATACTAGCAAATGCTGATATATCAGTTTTAACTAGCGCAGATGATTTGGAAATTATTAGAATGCTTGCAAGTTGGCCAAGAGTAATAAGGGCAGCAGCAGAGGCTTATGAGCCACATAGAATTAGCTTTTATCTACAAGATTTGGCAGCATTGCTGCATGGATTTTGGGCAAAGGGACGGGAAGATACATCTCTTAGATTCATAATAGAAGATGATATAGAGCTTAGCATTGCGCGCTTAGCGCTTGTCAGAGCAGTTGCTATTGTTATTGCTTCTGGTCTTGCTATAATGGGGGTTGAACCAGTTGAGGAGATGCACGCATGACACAATATAATTCAAATGATAAAAGTGGTATTTTTTCTCCTAATCCTAAACCTAGCTATAAAAAAGAGGGGATTTTTTCATATTTATTTGGTTCTCGCAAAATAGCGGGGGTGGTCGTGCCTGTATTTTTATTTTTTACCCTTGTTGGGATTGTATGGTATAGCTATCCAAAATCTGGTGAGGAAAAAATTGTTCCAATAATACAAGCTGACCCGACTCCATATAGGAAAAAGCCAACTGATACGGGGGGGGTTAAATTTGCTCATCAAAATAGTGAAATTTTTAAACCGATAGAAAAAGAAATTGATACAGCTCTTGTTGAAAAACTTATTTCTAATGATGAAAACAATCAAGAAAAATCAGACTTTAAAACAAAAGAATTAAAGCTGA
>JALWNS010000067.1 GCA_027083655.1 Bacteroidales bacterium
AAACTCACTATAAAGCTGAGCAGCCAAAGTTTTGTTGTGTGTCATGATGATAGTAGGTCGCCCCACTTTTTCTATAACCCGTGCCATCGTGTGGGTTTTCCCACTTCCCGTCACTCCCTCGAGTGTTTGATAGCGGTTGCCATCTAGTATGCTTTTAGAGAGTTTCTCAATGGCTTGTGGCTGATCGCCTGCCGGTTCATAGTCTGATACTACTTGCAAATTCGCTTTTTTCTTCATAGGTGAAATTATAGCCAAATGGGTGTTTTTTTTAAGAATGGCTGTGAGATGGCTGCCGAAAAGCTGTCGAAAAATTGTATAATTTTTAATCTGAAGTAGGAGCTATCGATATGAATGAGTTTATTATGCAATATTCATCAGTATGGGGTGATGATCCTAAACAACTTATGAGCGAATATAACTACAACCTTGCTCTAACTGAGAAGCTTGATAGCATGGATGCCGAGCAATTCAACCGAGAAGTTTTATATGAAATTATTTTATGGAAACTCAATAGATTCCCATCGATTGAAGATAATCTTCTTGATGAATTAAAAACCTTATCTAAACTACAACAAGGCGAGTATCGAAAAACTAAAGATGTACTTGTAAAACTATTTTCTTGGATACCGTCAAAAATTTTCTGTAAATTCCTCATCAACATCACAATCGTGTTCCAAATCTTCCCACGAAATACACTTTCTCCTTTTCTCCATACCAAATTCTCACTTTTTTGATTTTTAGAAACGACTAAAAATCGACTTTTTTATCCTTTTTCAAAAAATGAACATATCTTGCTATTTTCTGGGTAATCTTTCATATCCAAAATCAAGCAAATTTGGTTCCTTGGTGCGTAAGGTCAGTTATTATTGTACTTCTACAAATGCAAAGCGAATTAAAGCAAGTTTTGAAGTTTATGAGAGTATAATTTATCATTTTTTATTGAGGATGGTTTGTGATAACACAAGAAGATATTGAGAAATATATCGAAAAAATACCGCCGGCTCCAAAAGTTGTGCAGCAGACAATCAGGCTTTTGCAAGCAGGGGAACTTTCCAAAGCTGCAAAAACAGCTATGCAGGATAAAGCATTGAGTATCTACATGCAAAAACTCGTCAACAAACCCATTTACGGTTTTCGTACGGAAGTGACGGATGTGACGCAAATTTTTACTATTCTTGGCATTGGTGGAAGTTTGCAGGCAGTATATAGTTATTTGATGAATATTCTCTCGCCTGATGAGTGGCATTTCTTTCAGATGAATCGACAGCTTTTTTGGGATTTGCAGGCGGAGCTGACTGCATTATGGAACAAAATACTCAAACACCTCCATAAAGAAGATAGAGAACTTGAAACAGCCATAACGCTTTTGCCTTCGAGTATGATAGTCGCTGAAGCGCTCTTTCGTGAGCATAAAAAAGATGTAGAACTCATTCGTATGACAAAAGATTTGGACTTAAGCACAATTTTAGAGCGTTTAAGCGGATATACACTGTTTGATATATCGGCGATGATTGCAAAAAAGTGGGAAATGCCGCAGGAGATAGTAAAGATCGTACTTGCCGCTTCGGGTAAACCGGCAAAAGTAGAGGAAAGAGTTTCTTCAGCGGGAAAA
>JALWNS010000068.1 GCA_027083655.1 Bacteroidales bacterium
CTCATATACATTAATTTAGTGTTTAGAAGCAAAAAGCGATAAGGCAAATGCCTTATCGCTTGATGCGAATGCAAAGAAATGATTTAGTTTTGGAAAAGTCAAACAAGTTATTGAGATTTAACGCAAGGCTTAATATGTGTTAATTTAACATTTTCTTGTGTTAAAAAACTGTTAAATCACTGCTCTGGAAACTTAAAAGTAAGTCCTAACCCAAAAATTTCCATTGTCTGAAGTCGAGGACCTGTTTTACCTGTCTGTTCATCAATCAAAATTTTTATGTCATCATCATAGATAAAATTGGTTTTTATGTTGAAACTGAGGTATTTAGTGGCTTTGTAGGATACGAAAACGTCTGCATTAACATCGATGTTCTGCGGATTCTTTAGGTAATTTGAGAAGAGATTAATATTTGAGATAAGGGTAACATTTTTAACGATCTCTTTATTGAAGCTTATTTTGGCATACGCACCTAGCTCATATCTAACTGTTTTGCCAGAATCTACACCATAAGCACCTATTGCAGACAGGTCTGGATCTTTTACAATAGTGACCTTTCCTGAGACAAAGGATGCATAAAGGCCAAAATGATCACTTGGTTTGTAATTCATACCAGCAGAAAAGACCAAATACCCAGGGGCCAGGAAATTTGATATCTTGGTAGAGTCTGTTTCTGTATATTTATAACCAACTGTGAACTGTGTTTTGAAATTAAATAATAACGTATAATAAAAATTATCAAATGCTCTTAGCCCTAACTGTGAGTTAAATTCAATTTTGTCATCCGTCTTGCGCATAGGAAGGTCCTGCTGCTTGAGCATACCATAAGCAAGATCTAATGTATTCTGCCATTTAAAATTATCCTTAGAGTAGTTAGCGTGAAGTTTGGAAAAAGCATTAATAGACAATGAGTTTTGTCCTCCTGCAACCCAATGGCTTAATAAAGTCTGGTTTATAGTAAGACTGGAGATGCTTCCAAGGTTCCAGGCTTTTGTACTGTCTTTACCTGCCTCTTGCGAAAATGAAGAGTAGCCAATAACTAATAAAACTACAAGAAGATAAACTGCCTTTTTTAACATTTTACCAAGTTTTGTATTTTGGTGTTAAATTAAAAATAAAATAACACTATGACTTCAGGAATTTTATTAAACTTCATAATAGGTTTTGCTGTAGGCTTGGTTATTTTCTTTATTGAAAGAAAAAGATGTAAATCATTAGATGGTCAATTGCAGGAAGAGAGGGAGAAAAGAATGCAAGCACAGGCTAATTATGAAGCCTTGAAAAACAGGTATCAAGATTTTGACCAAATTATAAAATCATCTATTAAATCAGAGGTGCTTGATGCTTTTCAGAAAACAAACGACCAATTGCTCAAAATAGCCAGTGATCAGATAGAGAAGAACTTGCAATCACATTCCAACAAGTTAGATAGCGTGGTCAAACCTTTTGAGCAAGTAATTAACGAATACAAGCAAAAGGTAGAGGAGTTTTTTAAAAGCTCCACAGAAAAACTTTCGGGACTCAACCGTGCTATAGAAGATATGCGCCTTCAGAGCCAGGATTTGGCTAAGAGAACGGACGAACTGGTCAAAGTGCTACAAAGCCCTACACAAC
>JALWNS010000069.1 GCA_027083655.1 Bacteroidales bacterium
ATTCTTTACAGCAAACCAATTTAGGAGCCAGCTGCTTATAGAAAACATGATACTCCCCAAATAAGAAACCAGAGTTAATGCAATTGCATAGTGAGTTAACATAGTAAGAGACATAAAAAAACTTATAATATATTTATCCAACTGCAATAAAAAATTTTCACTTATCCTATTGATAAATGCAACACCTCCAAATTTCAATATTTTTTTACTGATATCTCTATCAAAGTATTTAATTCGTATTCTGAAGCCTGGTAATATTTTCTTTGATAGATAGTACCATATTATGCAAAAAAAGAATGCTATTAACAATGTAGAACAAGAAAGTGCTAATAGTTTGCCCCCTGATTCTAATACCAAAACTGAAGCAAGTGCTTTTAAAATAACATTTAATATTCGTACTATACTTACGAGGTCATTACGCATGCATCCATTAATTAATCCAACCAATGCTCTAAAAGGAAGACTTAAAGAAAATGATATGCCAATGATTATGAGAAGTAAAGCAATTAGTCGATTATCATTAAAAGCATGACCAAATACATAAACTATAATTGACGCCAAAATACATATTAAAGTTACCAACAGTGCTATGATACTGTAGACCCAAAATGCACTATTAGCATATATATTACAATTATTATACTTATTTTCAGCAAACTCTATTGCCGTATAACGGGTAATAGCTGTAGAAAGACCTAAGTCAGTTAAGCTAAGCCATGTGACAAAAGCTCCAAGAAGCACCCATATACCATAAGCATCTTCTCCAAGGGCGTGTATCATATATGGTGTCATGAAAAATCCTACCATAGCTGATACCGCCACACTAAAAAGTCTTATAAAAGCTCCATTGACAAGCTGTCTAAAAACTATATTTTGAGCACCCATATATTAATTGTCCTTGGATCAAAAATAAACAAAGATGGGGGTAAAAAGAACAAGGGACGGAGCCTAAAGAAGAGAAGCAATATAACAAGAGCACTATGTAAGGTGAACGACAGATCTATCAAAGAGCTTGCCAGCAGGAATAATGTCTAACAAATACTCAGTGAATCATGCTGTCAATAAACCATTTATAGAAATATTCTCATCTATAGGAGAGCTAACATTGATGCTCTCGTAAAAAGTCTTGATTTTGGGCTTATGCACACAACGCATACAATATATGCACCAAACCATTACAACGATACACTCTATGTTGTATGGTCATCCTTTAACTCTGACTTTTTACGAGTACATCAACATTCCATAGATACAGTTTTGTCATGATTTTTTACGATAATAAGTGATAATGATGACCATGCAGCTATTAACAGCCATTCAAAACGATAAAAATTGTGTCCACTTAGACCAAAAAAGAGCAAAAGAAGCAAAACTATTTTTATATTATTTACGAGCCTTATAATGAAATCAAAATTTTCCTGAAGATTATTCACCTTGTTGAGGTTGACAACTTGCTTGACATTATTCCATATGGTGAAAATGAACCCTATAAATAGTAATATGCCAGGCAACCCGAATGCACCAGCCACCTGACCATAAATATTATGCGGTTGCAGGTACACTCCATCAAGTGTTAGCCTGTATCCAATAAAATTTTCCTTTCCAGCTC
>JALWNS010000070.1 GCA_027083655.1 Bacteroidales bacterium
GAGCACTAAAGCAAGATGTGCAAATTCAAATGCTGATGGCCACAATCTTCACAATGGCGCTTTTTTCGTTTGTCTTTTTTGGGCTCTTTATTCTAACTGTGCGCACGCTTCAAAGACTTTTTTTAAAGCGGAAACTCAAAAAAGTCGATTGGCGCAACTGTGATATAGTCATCTACCACAAGGGTAGTCCCTTTGCCGTTGTGTATAAAAATAGAGAGAGAATTAAATTTTTGTAAAGATGATAGAAGAATGTACGGAACTGACCGTTGGATCTATTTTGACAAGGTTAGAGGAACATTTAGCGGAGGGCTTAGTTCTGCCGGGGGTAAACGCCCATATCCTTACTACTTTGCTAAAGCAAATGACACAAATCGTTTAGAAGTTGGAGTAATTTATCTGATGGATATATATACATCATTTGATGAATGTTCAGGATTTGCAAACGTTATGTATGGAGAAAAATACGGCACCCCGGCAAGTATAGTGTTTGAGTTTGATAATACCAAAGGAACCGTAAAGAAAATCAGTTCAAAATCGAGTTTTTATTATGAAAATGATTGTCCAACTACTTATAGCACAAGAAATTGCAGAAGAAATGGTAAGCATTATATTGTGCCTGAAAATTTTATAACATACAGCAATACGTCTATATGTATAAAACCCATCACCCTGCCGCCGCTGCCACGACCAATTGTTGAAAAAACTGCCTGCATAAGATGGAGCTGGGACTAATAGGAACTATCACCCGCTGTAAAAGTCCACTCCCTAACAAAAGTCTTATTGGTATCTGTATCGGTAATCTCTATCTTAGCCCTGTAGGTGGTGTTGCTCTCAAAAGGCGATGGAGCATAAAAAACAAATGTTTTGTCTAGGTACCCCTCTACCGGATCGTTCTCTTCTGTTAGCATTATAAGATTTTCAATCTCGGCACCATCGCTTTCCCTAAAAAGCTTTACCGACTTAAGCTCTGCATTGTTAAAAATCGGTGTGACGCTTATGGGGTTTGAGACATCATAATGAGTGTTTGGCAGTGGATCCGGTATTTCGCTGTGCGCATAGAATGTTGTGCTTACATTTTTTTCGCCGTCAAAGGGGTATATCATTAATGGCGGAGCTTGGTATTCGTAGTAGAGTTCTGTTATATAGTCATCTTGTCTGTAGAGTATATTGTGCACATATGTAAAGTACTCCTTTTCTCCGCTCATTCCAATATATTGCGAATCTAAGCTTATTAGCGAGAGCCTGTGGTATATTGCTGTTGTTAAGTTCCAGATAGATTCCTTTATTGTAGAACCTAAGGGTGTAATTACTTCAGTTGCATTCGGATTGCGTATCCCTACATACTCCACCCTATCATTTACAGTAACCCCCGTATAGTATCTGCTTGGATGCGTTTTATTATTCTCATAATGTCCCCCTAATCCCGTATCGTTAATGTATCTCAAATGGTTTTGCGCAGATTCTATTAGCTTTAGGTGATATTTTAGTGGCGGCAACCCCATATTTACTCTGATATTGTTAAGATATTGGAGCGCTTCTTTTTCCTCTTGTGTTTGAAGTTCGTCACCTGGATTGTTAAGAATCTCTGCCATTCTGGCAATCTTTTTTT
>JALWNS010000071.1 GCA_027083655.1 Bacteroidales bacterium
TGACAGTTGTCGTAATTGGCTTGTCAAGCTATATTATAAGCAATAACGTTTTTAATATTTATATTTTCCCTTTGGCTATTGTGCCTATTATTGTTAAAGTTTTTTTTGATGAACGTTTGGCCTTATTTTTACATTTGACAATAATTTTTATTATTGGTTTTTACGCACCTAATAGCTTTGAGTTTGTTATCCTTCAATTTGTCTCTGGTTATGCCGCTATATTCAGTTTATCCCAATTAAGTAGAAGGGGACAACTTTATACTTCTGCAGCAGGGGTTTTTCTTGCTTTGTCTATACTATATCTTGGGATAGGTCTGACACAGGAGGGCAGTTTAAAAGGTATTAACTGGCAATATTTTATTTATTTTGCTATAAATGCGTTATTGTTGTTGTTAGCTTATCCTCTGATATATGGTTTTGAGAGACTATTTGGATTTTTATCAGACCTGACGTTGATTGAGCTTTCTAATACTAATAACAAGCTTTTGAGAGAATTGTCTATGAAAGCCCCTGGAACTTTCCATCATTCACTACAGGTGGCTAATATTGCAGAAGCCGCGGCTAACAAAGTTAATGCTAACTCTTTATTAGCAAGGGTAGGTGCTCTTTATCATGATATAGGTAAGCTCCATGCTCCATTATTTTTTATAGAAAACCAGATAAGTGGTTTTAACCCTCATGATAAGCTTGATTTTAAGGAAAGTGCACAAATCATATTAAAGCATGTGACTGTGGGAGTTGAGATGGCCAAAAAGCATAAGTTACCTAAGCAAATAATTGATTTCATCCGCACGCATCATGGTACAATGGTAATACAGTATTTCTACAAAATGTATATAAAGAAATACCCCGACCGTGAAGATGAATTATCTGACTTTACATATCCCGGACCTAAACCTTTCTCTAAGGAGACAGCAATTGTAATGATGGCCGATTCTATAGAGGCAGCTTCACGGGCGATTAAGAATATTGACACGGAAAAAATAAATGAGCTTGTAGATAGTATTATTGACAAACAAATGTCTATGGGACAATACGAGAATTCAGATCTGACTTTTCAGGAAATCACTATATTAAGAAAATTTTTTAAGGATATCTTGGGCAGAATCTATCATGCACGCATAGAGTATCCGAAGTAAAAAAAAATTAAAACCATTTGCATAAACAAAATTATTACTTATATTTGCAACCGCATTGAGCACGGCCCGTAGCTCAGCTGGCAGAGCACGGGACTCTTAATCCTGGGGTCCAGGGTTCGAATCCCTGCGGGCCGGCCAAAGGCGGAGCACCAAAAGCTCCGCCTTTTTTTATTTTATCTTCATCTTGTTCTTATTAACCATTCTTTCAATTAGCCTGTCCCCTTTGTTATTACAAGTTGGCATAAAATAGGCTGTAATTTGAGGTTGTATGTAAAGGTACACTGATTAAAGCATGCCTAACGTAGTTTGCACTTAAGCCTTATAGAGAGAATATTTTACTTACCCCTTAATTTTAATAGAATTATCACAGCTTTTGGAGTAAGGAGTAGAGTGTTAATAGTGTGTTTAAAGTGTAATTATTTGTTTTTGAATGTGATCGGTGTTAGTAGGAAAGGCTAAAAAAATT
>JALWNS010000072.1 GCA_027083655.1 Bacteroidales bacterium
TGCTAAAATTGTAACTATTTGATAACCAGCATATTCTCTACTCAAAACCGTCAAAGTCGGGAAAAATCAGTAAAAAGTATTGTTTTAACAAAAAAGAAAAAATTCTGCAATGAGACACTTTTTTTGCCTTGCTTTATGATAAGTGGCTTTCATCAAAAGCTTGGTTAATAAGCCCAATTTTTTAATCAAAGTCAATCTCCATCATAACTGGACAGTGATCAGAATGCACAACATCTTTTAGAATTTTCACATCTTTGAGTTTTGGGCGCAGCTCAGGAGTAATTAAGAGATAATCAATACGCCAACCTTTATTTCTTTCGCGCGACCGTTGCCGGAAACTCCACCATGTATATTGTCCAGGTTGGTCATTAAACTCCCTGAAGGTATCAATAAAACCGTCATCAATTAGTTGTGCAAACCATTCCCTCTCTTCTGGAAGAAATCCTGAAACATTAACATGCCCCTCGGGATTGTGAATATCTATCCACAAACGGCAGATATTAAAGTCTCCAGAAATTATAAGTTTAGGGCGCTCTCTTTTTAGCTCATTAAGATATTTACGAAATAAATCTAACCACTGCATTTTTATTCTTTGTCTTTCGTCTCCTGAGGAACCCGAAGGGAAATATGCATTTATTAGCGTAATATCTCCATAATCTGCCCTAAGTAGCCTGCCTTCGCTATCGTAGAATTCATTACCTATACCATATATAACTTTATCCGGCTCAGGCTTGGTTAATAGTCCAACGCCACTATAACCTGGTTTGCTAGCAGGAAACCAATAAGTATGATAGCCCATTTGGTGGAATAGTTGGCTATCTATCTGCTCTTCTTTAGCTTTTATTTCCTGTATGGCTACAATATCAGGTTTAGCCTCTGCTAACCACCTATCAAACCCTTTTCTAATGGCAGAACGGATACCGTTGAGATTATATGTAACAATTTTCATTTTCAGCAATTTTGCCGTTTTTAGTACTTTTGAAGTAATCAAAATTAAAAGGATAATGTCAAAAAAGGAAAAGAAAAAAGTAAAGAAAAAGAATTATGGGCCCAATGTAAAACGGGGGTTGGTAATTAAGACAACAGGAAGCTGGTATTTAGTAAAGGTTGGTGATGAAAAAATAAAATGCAAAATAAGGGGTAAGTTACGTTTGGAAGAATTCGAATCAACAAATCCGATAGTTGTAGGAGACTATGTTTTTGTAGAGATAAACCAAGAAAAAAAAGCTTGTATGATAGTTGACATTGATGAGAGAGAAAGGTGTATTATGAGGAAATCTCAGAAATGGTCCAAACAAAAGCAGATTCTGGCATGCAATATTGATCAGGCTATCTTAGTAGCAACACTTATCCTTCCCGAAACCCCTTTGGAGTTTATAGACCGCTTTTTGGTAAGTGCCACGGCATACAATATACCTGCTGTAATAGTTTTTAACAAGATTGACCTATATACTGACGAACTCATGGATTATTTACAAGAAATAATGGAAATGTATGAAAAAATTGGATATTCGACATTAGCTGTTTCGGCATTGGAAAAAATAAACTTAGATAAGTTCGAGCAGGTACTTAAGGGTAAAATATCTGTCCTGGCTGGAAACTCTGGCGTTGGGAAATCGTCCTTGATTAATGCTATTGATCCTAGCTTAAATTTAAAGACACAAGATATTTCCTATAAATATTTAACTGGGCGGCATACTACTACTTTTACCCAAATGTATGAATTACAATTTGGAGGTTATATTATAGATACTCCTGGTATTAGAGGTTTTGGACTAGCTGGTCTGAGTAAACAAGATGTAGCGCACAATTTTCCGGAGATGTTTCAATATCTTGGGCAGTGTAAATATTATAACTGTACTCATATACACGAGCCAGGTTGTGCTGTCCGGGAGGCTGTGGAAAAAGGGGAAATACCCTGGTCACGCTACCGTAGTTATGTTAATATAATGCTTGATGATAACGAAAAATACCGCAAACAGACATAAAATATATAGATATGGAAATAAAACAAGCCTGGAAAGGAATATTACTTTCATTTGTTAGCGCACTATCTTTGTCGTTTGTTTATATCTTTAGCAAAGCTGCCCTGAATACTATGAGCTTATGGCAGTTCGGATTTTATTGGTTTTTGATCGCTACGATTGAGAATGCAATTTTGTTTTTTGTTTATGGTTTGCATCACAAATTTATGCAGCTAGAGAAGAAGCAAAGACTTCTAATTTTACTGATAGCTATATTTGAGCTCATTGGAACCATAGCCTTTTTTACTTCTATAAAACTATACAAAAATCCTACTGTCGTTTCGTTCCTTGCTAATACTGTCCCCATAACAGTAGGTATCTTAAGCTATATATTCTTGCGAGAAAGGTTTAATTTTTTTGAGGCCATGGGGATTATTATTACAATTGCCGGTGCTATGATTATTGGCTATCAAAGTACTGTACTTAAGGAAGTTGAACAGATTGGGCTCGGACTTATTCTTGTGCTGGTATTTGTTATTTTATTCTCTGTTAATACTATACTTGCAAGGGTATCATTGCGAAACTCCCATCCATTGATGATAACTTTTTTCCGTACAGTACTATTGTTTATATTTTCATTCTTTATGATATTGTATGAACATGAAAGCTTTTCTATTCCTTGGGAGGGTATGAAGAATATTATTCTTGGAGCAACATTTGGTCCTGTTTTAGGTGTACTAGCTAGCTTTTGGGCCCTTAAATATGTTGAAGCTACCATATCTTCTACTATTATTAATGCTAAAGGCTTTTTGATAATGGTTCTGGTGTATTTTTACCTGTCAATCAAGCCTGAAGTTTACCAAATATATGGAGGGCTTTTGGCAGTATTAGGTGTTGCAATAATGTCTTATGGAAAGCACTTAAAAATTAAAAATTCTTTACAAGCGTGAAGAAAGTTTTGCTTCTCTACATATTATTTATTTATAACATTGCTTTTGCTCAGTTTTATTCTTTTCCTATTGATGAAAGATACGATAACGTAATGTACAGAACTTTACTAGAGGATACTGTCATTGACGTATCATGGCATCCGGTTATTGGAGACATAAAAAATAATTATCCTGTTAATTTACAATGGAAAAATAGTGTGCTAAACTACCTTACTAGCCAAAGCAATTTTGAATATCATGATAATGATTATTCCATACATCTAAATTTGCTAGGACAGTTAAGCTTTGGAAACGTTAGGGGGGATACAACAAAATATTACCGTAACACTAGAGGTTTTGAAATTTATGGTAATCTTGGGAAAAAATTATTTTATTATACCAAGTTTCTGGAAACGCAGGCAGTTTTTGTACCTTACATAAGTGAGTATATCGATTCGATGGTTGTAATACCAGGCGAGGGCTGGTGGAAACGTTTTGGGGACAATGGACGGGATTATTCTTATGCTAGTGGATATATTCTCTATAAACCTTTAAATAATTTGTTTTTGGAGCTAGGACACGGAAAAAATTTCATAGGAACAGGATATAGGTCTTTAATTCTGTCGGATAATAGTTTTATTTATCCCTATTTAAAAATTCGCTTTTCGCAAGGGCACTTTTCTTTTACCAATCTGTGGGCAGAATTCTACCAATTTCGTACTGTGTATTATTATTATCATTATCCCAAGCATGCTAGCTACAGTTCTTTTTCATACTTTAACCAAAAACTTAATATGTCGTTTATCATAGCAACAATATGGAAAACATCTGATTACCAGACTTATGTTAATAGATTTCCGGTTGCCTTTTTTGTACCAATTACATCTCCTTTAATATATGGTTTAGATTCTGAGAATAATTCTTTGCTAGCATTGAATGTGGGCTACCGTATCCAGCCTTTGGTTTTATATGGTCAGCTTGTTGTTGACAAGCTAGACCTTAGCAAATCATTACTTAATACTTCTAATCGTTTTGGGTATCAGCTAGGGATGAGAAGTTATGATATACTGCAAGATAAGTTCCAGAATATTCATCTTGGCTTCCTTGCTGAGGTTAACTTAGTGCGGCCATATATGTATTCAAGCGAATATGAATATCAAGGTTTTTACCATTATAACCAACCTATAGCCCATCCTGCAGGTGCAGGTTTTAGGGAAAAAATTTTTCAAGCTCAAATGATAGTTTTAAACTTTGAATTCAAATATAAATATTCATCTTTAACCACTTTGCCATTCAATGACATAAATAATATTTTTACAACCAATGCACAAGATATAGACATAACAATAGGCGGGGAGAATGCTACAAATATTATTCACAATACTTTTATGATAAGCATTTTATTAAATTACAATACAGGATTGAAGCTTTATTATGGTATCGACATAAGAGATATTAAATCTATAGCAAATCAAAGAACTTTTTATAAGTTTGTAGGCTTAAGTACAGACATAGGCAGATTTTATTATGATTTTTAATACATATAAAATGAAGCTTGAACAATTATACAATAAAGCGTTGAAATTAGAGGATTTCACTATAGAAGAGCTTGTCTTTTTATATGAACATGCTCCAACTTCGGATTTAATGGCTCTAGGTCATGAGCTCAGAAAAATGCACAAGAAAGATGACCGGTATGTTGGGTGGATTATTGACCGCAATGTAAACATTACTAATATCTGTGTAGCAGGCTGCAAGTTTTGCAATTTTAGCCGCCGTCCCAGGGAGGAAGGAGGCTATGTAACGACAATGGAGGAATACCGCCAGAAGATAAAAGAGCTTTTTGAATTGGGAGGAGACCAGTTATTATTGCAAGGTGGACTTAATCCACGTCTGCGGTTATCATTTTATGAAGATCTTTTTTCCTCGCTCAAGAGGGAATTTCCCAAACTTAAGTTACATGCACTAGGTCCGGCCGAAGTTGCTTATTTGGCAAAGAGGGAAAAATTGACTTACAAGCAAACTTTAGAACGGTTAATAGCTGCAGGACTAGATAGTTTACCTGGAGCAGGGGCAGAGATATTAAGTGACAGGGTAAGGCGGCAGGTTTCACCAGGCAAATGTTCATCGGATGAATGGTTAGAGGTAATGCGTGTAGCCCATGAACTTAATTTGCCTACTTCTGCAACAATGATGTTTGGTTTTATAGAGACTCTAGAGGAAAGGATGTTACATTTGATAAAGATACGTGATTTGCAGAAGAAAAAGCCTGATGGCCATTATGGGTTTATTACTTTTGTACCCTGGACTTTTCAATCTGACAAAACGGAATTGGAGCGAGAACACCCTGACATCAAGGAGGCTAGCGCAGACGAATATGTGAGGATGATAGCTATAGCTAGAATAGCATTAAATAATATTGAAAATATACAGACATCATGGCTTACTGTTGGCAAAGAAATTGCTCAACTAACATTATATGGCGGTGCTAATGATTTTGGTTCCATTATGATAGAAGAAAACGTCGTGTCTTCTGCAGGAGCTAACTATTCTATGGATGCTGTTCAAATACAAGAAGCTATAAAGGAAGCTGGTTTTATACCACGCCGGCGTAATCAAAAATATGAATTTATAGATTAATTAATTAACTTTATAACTGTAAACAAAATTTCTACTGTGCAATGAGACTTAGAGTAAAGTTCCTTTTGCAAATATTATTGACCGTAATAATTATCTTTTCGGCTTTTACTGTTTATCTGAATTATAATTACATCAAGTTTACCACCCGTTTGTCCTATAATTTGACTAACCTTTATTCTACACAGATAGCCAGAAGTATTGAGGCCAGTTTAAAATCTGATATGCGGGTTATAGAGACAATGAAAGAATTGATGGAATATCATATCAACCGTAACCAGGGCATTGATAAGGAATATATTTATGACCTTTTGAGTGCTATTGTTATAAGTAATCCTGATTATCTAGCCGTTTGGTCATCATTTGAGCTAAAATTTCTTCGCAATGATTGGACATTGACCCATGGCCGTGTCCGTTATGTAGCAAAGCTCAACAATGGTGTGGTAAATTTTTACATCGACACACTCGAGACAGAAGGAGAGAATGTTGAGGGGGCATATTATAAGATGAAAGTTGGCAAGTATAATTCTTTGATAATGGACCCATACTTTTATACTTATTCTGTTGAAGATACATCATCATCCTATCTGGAAACTAGCTTAGCACTTCCTGTCATTTATAATAATGAATTTGTGGGTTTGGAAGGTATTGATGTTTCGCTTAAAGATTTGAAACGTCTTATTCAGGTTATTACTCCTTTCAAAAACAGCTATGCTTTCCTTGTATCGACAAACGGGGATATAGCGGCTCATGAGAATGATGCGTATCTAGGCAAGAAGATTACACTTGTGTATCCTGAGCTAAAAAAATATAATGTTTTAGATAGTATAAGCAAGGGCAAGAAATTTTCATTGAACCTAACCCTGGGAGACAAGAGTGAGCAATATTATTTTTCATTCACCCCTATTGTAGTAGCTGACCCACAGCTGCCTTGGAGTTTAGTATATGTGGTACCGATCAGCCAGGTGTTAAGGGATGTGCAAAAACGTTTGACTAACTCTATAATACTTTCAATCATTGCTTTAATTATCTTGGTCGTTATTATATGGATCTTTATTGTGGAGATCTCCATTAAGATAGAAAAGGCGAACGAAACACTTAAACGGCTAAGTATTGGCCAGATAAATGAGAACTTAAAACTTAAACCACGTGGCAAAGATGAGATTGCTACCATGTACCAGTCTATAAATAAATTAATAGACAATTTGAACAGTACAGTAAAATTCTCTTTAGAGATAGGTAGAGGTAATTTAGATGCTTATTATGAGCTCAAGAGTGAGGAAGATATATTAGGCAAGTCCTTGATTGATATGAAAAGTAATCTCAAGAAAGCTCAAGAAGAAGAAGAAAAGAGACGTAAAGAGGCAGAAAAGATTAGCTGGTTACAGAATGGTATTACAGAAATAAACGAAATTTTGCGACTGCATAGTAATGATTTGGATGAATTGTCCTTTGAAGTAGTTAAGTTCTTGGTTAAATATTTAAGTGCAACACAAGGAGCTTTATACATCATAGAAGAGATAGAAGGGAAAAAAGTTATACGCTTAAAGGTAGCATATGCATACGACAGGAAGAAACAATTAGAAGCAGAGTTTGAAATAGGTGAAGGTTTAGTAGGACGTGCTATAATGGAAAAACGCATAGTCCATATTACTGACCTGCCTCAAGGATATGTTTTTGTTACATCAGGCTTGGGTGGAGATACTCCCGATAACCTTGTTATTTTGCCTTTGATTTTTGAGGAAGAGGTTTATGGAGCTATAGAATTGCTCAGTTTTAATGATTTTGAAGAACACCAGATAGAATTCCTGGAGCAGGCATCATACCGTCTTGCATCTACAGTATACAATATTTTGAAAAATATAGAATCACAAAAATTATTGGAGCAATTCCGCCAGCAGAGTGAA
>JALWNS010000073.1 GCA_027083655.1 Bacteroidales bacterium
CATGGATATAATACTCATCAATTTTATTCTTTAATAACTTATCATATACTTGAATTGTTTTTTTTGTGTTAATTGAGTATATTGTATTATCTTCATTCGCATAAATTGCATCATTTACAGATGATCGATTAGTATTTATAAAGTGTTCAATATTTCCATTTTTAATATTCCATATTATTATTTTACCATCTCCACCAGTGGATATAAACCTCTTTTTATTTTTACTGATATTTAATGATCTCACCCCTCCTCTATGACCAAAAAAATATTTTTTTTCACCATTATCTATATTCCAAAGCTTTATTATTGCATCTTGACTTGCTGATAAAAAATTATTATTATCTATAAACTTGATATCTCTAACATAATCTGAATGTCCCTCATAGCTTTTTAACTCTCTTCCTGTGGCTACATCCCATAATGTAATCCTATTATCTCTACTTGAAGATAAAAGATATCTACTATTAGGGCTTAAAGTTAAAGAGGTAATTCTACCAAAATGGCCATTTTGCACAAATGGTTTACTTAAATTATCAACTTTGCCTTTGTAAGTTTTCGCTTCGCAGGAACTTACAACACTAAAGATGAGTACCAACACCTTAATAAAAAGTTTTTTTTTCATTCTACTGAATCATACTTTTCATCATATTAACAAATATTTGGTAGTCCTGGGTATTTTCTTTTACCGTTCCACGATACTCTTTTTCAAGTTTACCATTTGTATTAAAGAAATATGTCATTGGTACTGCAGTTATTGATCCTATTTGTGTCCTTTCCAAGTGACTACTTCCCTTATATTCAACATAAACAAAATTGTTTGCTATCAGATCATGTACAAGGGAAGATTCTAATGTCTTTCTCAAATGTTCATTATTTCCTTGATAATATGCATCGAATATCACTAGTATCATTGGCTTATGGAGCTTTTTTGCTTGTGCAATTGCATTATTATACTTTCTAAGTTGTGGATCTTTTAATATGTCATAATCTCTCTTCTTTATAATACTGTAATGTACATATGATTTCCAAGATAATAACAATAACGACTTCGCATAAAAATTGTCTTCTGCACAATCCTTGTTTTTATCTATAGCTACAGCTATTATATTTGCATAATCTACTGGATAGTATTGATTACTACCACTACTGGGTATAATCTCTTTTGGTGTATAAAAACAGAGTTTATCTTGTGTATCAAATTCTTTGACTTTCGGTAAATCATCTTGCTCCCATAGTCCTATATGTGCTGTTGAAGATTTCAATACTTTTTCTAATTCATTTGATGAAATACCTACACCTAACTTTTTAAAGACTTTATTAATTTCCGCATTTGCTGTTTGTGTATTTTCTGGTAAAGTTTTAGTGTCATTAGTATCACTACACCCTGTAAAGAAGCCTAAACTTACAACTAATGCAAAAACTACAATGTATCTCATCTTATTCTCCATTTTTTGAATTTATTAAATAGTAACACAACATAAAGAACACATTAGTTCGTTTTAAGTATTTTACTTATACAATTTTTATTTCCTTGTTTCTCTGAAATAAAAACAAATTTATAAAGCTTCATTTTTTATGTTAATCGCAAAGTGATAGTT
>JALWNS010000074.1 GCA_027083655.1 Bacteroidales bacterium
GGCGTTTATACTCGGGACATTAGGACTTGTCCTCGCAATCATCGGTTCAGTAACCCACTTGAAACCGTTATCTATACTTGCTCTTGCGATAGGGTTTGTAGGGATTGGAATTTCCGTTTATAATGCTCTTCATCATAAGCTTGCATCAACTACTGAGAAATTAGTTAGAGCAGCAACTATTGCACTTGGAATAACCGGCTTAGTGCTTGCAAGTATCGCTTTAGCTCTTGAGTGGTGGTCATAATGAAACATAAGGTAGCTGGAGAAGAAGTATTAGCTAAAGATAGAATCTCTACAAGGAATTATTACTACACTATAGCAATACTAGGTCTTATAGGAGCGATAATTCTATCATTTGTTCTCATATTTTTTGATACTCCCCAGAAACTACTTCAATCCTATGCATATTTAACCGTTGTCATCATTTATATTTTTATTTTGGGCAGTATTGGGTTCTGTATATATGGATTAATCGCGGGTATTATTTACGCTCGGAAAATACCACAAAAAGATGAGGGCTATGTGGTAAAATATGTACATATTAACCTAGACAATATTGTGCTTGAATACTTTGATGGGCACAAAAAAGAGATACCTTACGAAGAGTTTCTAAATGGAAAATTAACAATCAAGGTAGGTTTTACAAATGTGCTGAAAGAGGCAAATTACAAAACAATGGATGAGTTTTTTGATAAAGCGTACGAATACATACAGAATGTGATAAAAAAATCCAAAAAGCCAAAGGTTTATCCGGTCATACATATAATCAAAGGCTCCGATGAGGATTTCATGGAGTTTGTTATAGATCCAGAGATTGCAGACATAAAATCCCTTTTAGAGGATTGGCGTAAAAATATGACTGAGTATTATAAAACGAGGTATTCGCCCGTTGTCGAAGAGGATAAGAGAACCTTAAAATAGAAGGGGGGTGATGTATAAATATGAAAAAGGTAAAGAATAGGAACAATCTGGTTATAGGCAAATATCTAAATGAGATACTGGGAGAGAGATTAACGGAAGACATACTCAAAGCATGGGAAAAGAAGTTAAAGATAATTGAGGAGATAGAAAAGATGGACTTGCCCGTTGATGAGTGGGAGAAAATGGAAGAAGAGATAATGAGGGGTGCGGTGGAGTGATATTCATAGACACGAGCATATTCATGTACGCCGCAGGAAAAGAGCATCCAAATAAAGAGCCATCTGTAACTCTCCTTAAGTTGATAGCCGTTGGGGAAGTGAATGCGGTTATCAATGTTGAAGTGCTGCAGGAGATTTATCACAGGTACACAATGATAAAGATGAAGGAGAAGGGAATTGATCTGGCAAAGAAAGTAATCACAATTGTGCCAAGAATTTATTCAATAGAACTGAGCGATGCCATAAAAGCAATGGAAATACTGGAAAAATATAATGTTACCTCCAGAGACGCCATTCACATAGCGTTTATGCTGAACCGAAATATCAAAGAAGTTTGCACCTATGATCGGCACTTTTTTAGAATAGATGGAATAAAGGCATATAAACCCGAAGATTTAATAAAGACCTATGAAAATTGAACCTTATTTAAAAGTTGTCTATCTCGGCGAGCTGGACCC
>JALWNS010000075.1 GCA_027083655.1 Bacteroidales bacterium
TATCTCGCTTTAGCGCCGTATCTTTGCCCAAAATAGATAAAGACAAAAAAATGCGTGCCGGATTTGGATATGATGTGCACAGGCTAGAACAGGGTTATAAATTTATTCTCGGTGGTGTGAACATTCCTTTTGAAAAAGGACTGGTAGGTCATTCAGATGCTGATGTTTTACTCCATGCCATAATAGATGCCCTGTTGGGAGCAGCTGCCCTCAGGGACATTGGCTATCACTTCCCTGATACTGACCCTCAATACAAGGGCATTAGTAGCCTGAAGCTGCTCAAGCACACAGGTAAATTACTACAGGATAACCATTACAAAATCATTAACATAGACGCCACAGTAGTCCTGCAACAGCCTAAAATCAAGGATTTTATCCCGCAAATGATAGAAAATATAGCCTGTGCCCTGGGACTGGAGAAATCACAGGTAAACGTCAAAGCTACGACAACAGAAAAGCTGGGTTTCGAGGGACGCAGCGAGGGGGTAAGTGCTTATGCCGTAGCTATGATTGATTAAATCAGGGAGAAGAAAATCTCCAAGATGCCTGTTGAATACCGCGAAGCTATTGCAGAGAGAAACTGGTTAAAATCAATTTCGGCGTTATGGTCTGCATTGTCTGATATTGTCCTGAGCACAGCAAAAGGTACATTATATTCATAGCAGACCTGGGCAACTGCCGCACCTTCCATCTCCACACACAATATACTCGGCAAAGCTTGCTTTAGTTCTTGATGGCGACGGCTATCTGTTATAAACTGATCTCCGCTTGCCACGTCCCCGCGGGTTATGTTTATCCTTTCAATTTTGAATTTACTAAGCAAATCACGTGTTATGTATCTATTAACATTCTCTACAAAAATTTTGGCTGCCTGAAAAAGCTTTTTACTCAACTGATCATCTGCCTCAAAAAAGCTCTTGTCCAGTAAAGGTACCTCAAAACGTGGAAATATTGGACTGGCATCCATATCATGCTGTACCAGGCGCTTGGCAATGACAATATCGCCTATGCTAACATTCCTGCTTATTGCCCCGGCTACACCAGAAAAAATTATTTCTTTTACACCAAAAGTTAAAATCATTGTCACTGTAGTAGTGGCGGCAGCTACTTTGCCTATACGTGAATATGCTACCACTGCATCCTTACCCCAGAGCTTGCCCTTATAATATTTTCTTCGTCCTATCTCTACTAATTCCGAACTTGTCATTTTACCAATTAGTAAGTCTATTTCTTCGGGCATTGCAGAGATTATTCCAATCATTGTCTATGTCTTATTTTTTTATCAAAGTTAAAAAATTAACCAACCTGTTCAATTTTTATTCTTAATTTTAAGTAATTTTGCTAAGCCAACAAAAACAGGGAGATATGCTCAAAAGCCTTAAGATACAGAATTACGCACTGATTGACGAGATAAGTGTTGATTTTGAACAAGGATTGACAATTATCACAGGTGAGACTGGTGCAGGTAAATCAATACTCATAGGCGCTTTGTCCCTGTTGACTGGTTCTCGTACCGACATTTCTGTGCTTAAGGACAAAAAGAAAAAATGTGTTGTGGAAGGCATTTTTGATATCTCACGGTATAACTTGCAAAAATTCTTCGAAGATTATGATCTTGATTATGAAGATATTACATTCATTAGACGTGAAATAAGCCCTACTGGGCGGAGCCGCGCTTTTGTCAATGATACCCCAGTAGCTCTTAACGTTATCCGTGAGCTTACCTCCCACTTGATTGACATACATTCCCAGCACGATAACCTTCTGCTTAACAATCCTAATTACCAGCTCGATGTGCTCGATGCTTATGCAGACAACTCTGCCCTTTTACAAGAATATACACGTGAATACAATGTGCTCCAGGATATAAAAAAACAACTCTCAGACCTACAAGAAAAAGCAGAAAAAGAAAAACAAGAAGCAGATTATTACCAATATCAATTTGACCAGCTGGAACAAGCTAACCTAAAACCAGGCGAGCTTGAAGAACTGGAAGAGGACCATCGCCGTCTCTCCCACACAGAGGAGATTAAAAACGCCCTGGGGCAAATCACTTATCTACTCAATAATGAAGATAATAGTGCTATAGATATGATTCGCCAGGCACAGCGTGCTGCCGGGCAGATAACAGACTTTTTCCCACGTGCCCAGGAATTAGCGCAGAGACTAGAGAGCTCATATCTGGAGCTTCAGGATATTGCCTCAGAGGCAGAGGTGCTCTTTAATGACGTGGAATACGATCCTGATCGTCTGGAGATAGTAAACCAGCGGCTGGACCAGCTTTATGAACTGATGCATAAATTCTCTGCCTCTTCAATAGACGACCTTTTGCAAATTAAACAAGACCTTGAGCAGAAACTACTATCCATTACAAGCTACGACGAGCAAATCCGTAAGCTTCAGGCGCAGGCCGAAGAACAACAAAATGCCGTACAAAAGCTAGCCGACGAGCTTAGCAAGAGAAGGCTGGGTTCTAAGCCCAAATTCGAAAAAGAAATCCTTTTGCTCATCAAAGACCTTGGTATGCCTAATGCCAGCTTTGAGGTCATGATAGAAAAAACAGATCTTTCTCCACACGGACAGGATAGAATAACATTCTTTTTCTCGGCAAACAAAAAAATAGATCCACAGCCTATTACCAAAGTAGCTTCTGGCGGCGAGCTCTCACGTCTGATGCTTGCTATTAAATACATTGTATCACAGTCCAGGACCCTGCCAACAATAATTTTTGACGAAATAGATACTGGTGTCTCTGGCGAGATAGCTGACCGTATGGGACAATTAATTAAGAAAATTGCCTCACGCCTGCAGGTAATTGACATCACACACCTTCCACAGATAGCAGCCAAGGCAGACACACACCTTCTGGTTTACAAGGAAGAAAGCCAGGATACAACAAGCACAAAAATAAAAGTTCTATCAGACCAGGAACGCATCCAGGAGATTGCCAAGATGCTTAGCGGAGAACAAATAACAGAGGCTGCAATAGAACATGCACGCCATCTTTTATCAGGCTAAAGCATACCTTCTTGTCTAAACCATTCGATAGACTTTCTGACAGCATCACGTATAACTGTAGGCTCATAGCCTAATTCATACTTTGCCTTTTTATAACAAAAATAATTATCCAACGTAAAGAGGCGCTTGTTCATAATATCAAACTCAAACTTACGGCCGGTCACATTACCCATAAAGGTCAATGTGCCTGCTACAGCTGTAAGGATAAAATCTGGTATCTTTATATAGACCTTTTTTCTTCCTTCTATCTCTGCAACTATCTGGAAAAAATCCCTATAAGGCATATTTGCCCCTGCCAGGAGATAAGTCTCACCTAACCTGCCACGTTCCAGGGCATTAACTATAGCACTGGCAACTTTTTCAACGTCGGCAAAGCTTTTACCACCAGGCGTATAAAAAACCACACGGCGCCCCAAAGCATAAAGAACTATTCTTCCGCTGGATGGCTTGACATCACGCGGACCTATCAAAAATGTTGGCGCAACTACTATAGCCGGAAAACCACTGGTGCGGTATTCATTAAGCACAGTAAGCTGGGCTGCGAACTTGGTATAGGCATAATGTGACCTGACAAGCCACGGCATAAATCCACCCTGCTCTGTGCCCGGATTATCCAATGGCCCAGGTGTAAAACAATTAGCAGTGCTAACATAAATAAAACGCTTTATATCGAACTGACGTGAAATCTCCACAAGATTCTCTGTGGCCTCAACATTAACCTGCCAAAATCGATCGAAATTAGCATCTACCTGCGCTGTGAGAGCAGCCGAATGAATCACATAATCGCAGCCTTGCACAGCTTTTCTCAAATCCCCGGGCTGGGTAATATCACCTACAACTTTCTCATATTCACAGCCTTTAAGAGCATCAAGATTGCTCGTAGGACGCACAAAGATACGGACATCATATCCTCTTTGATTGAGCTGACAGACTATGTTTGCCCCCAATAGTCCACTTGCGCCCGTTATTAGTACCTTTGACATGACGATACTTTTTTGATACGTGTAATTCTTTGCTATAGGTCCTTCGCAAATACCACTTGCGAACCGGATATGGAATTGTCTTTATCAATAGCCATGTGAATTTATTAAAAAATCCAGGCACTATTGTTTCGCGCTTTTTAAACAATCGCCTCATCAATATCTGTGCTGTCTTCTCTGCGCTCAAAACAAACAGGCGCATGCTTCGGCTGTGGCTATTAATCTGATCTATAACTTGTTGATTTGTTGGCATGGGGCCGGGATATGCTATAGATACAATAACATTAGAACCTGCTAGCTCAATAGCCAGGCTTTTGGTAAAGAAATCTATAAAAGCCTTGGATGCCGGATAAATTGTCTTGTAAGGCAATGGATTGAGCGCAGCAAGTGATGCTATATTCAATATATAAGCCTGCTTCTGCTTCATCAATTGTGGTAATAACCGGTAGGTAAACATCACTGTAGCCCTGATATTCAAATCAATGATAAGATTAAGGAAATCCTCCGAAGCCTCAAGAAACCTGTATGTTCCTCCCACCCCTGCATTATTAATCAATACATCCACCTGGTATTTTTGAGAAATCTCATTACTAACCTTATCCAGATCCTCTCTCTGTGTCAGATCAGCCTCCATTGTTACCACCTCTACATTATATTGCTTGCGAATGTCTTGTGCCTTTTGTTCCAGATCCTCCCCCGGCAGGGAAATGAGAATTAAATTGCGTCCGAGGCGTGCATTTTCCTCTGCCAGAGCTAATCCCAGACCTCTACTGGCTCCAGTTATTACTGTATAAGCCATGCCCTCGTGTTTTTATTATTGCTCAAATTTATTTTTTTATTTGAAACTCCACAAGTTTAAACTATTTTTCATAAATTTATGTATCACTCAAAAACAACAACAATGTGCGATACCCTTTACAAATCTTTTTCTGCTACAGAAAGTATTTTTGCTAAAAACTCAGACCGTGACCCATTAGAGCCACAAATCACAGAGCTGGCCACCCCGGGTCTGATAACACGGCAGCCATACCTACAACCCTTAAAAGATAGCTACATCAACAACAACCTCGAAACCCTGAAAAAGGCTTTTTTCGATTTATCTCCCACATACGAGGCAATTATTTCACGTCCTAGCTGGATCTGGGGAGCAGAAATGGGAGTCAATGAAAAAGGCGTATCTATTGGCAATGAAGCAGTTTTTAGCTTTACTAGCCTTGTCAAGGATGGTTTGCTAGGAATGGATATCTTGCGTCTTGCCATACATAGTGCAGCCACAGCCAGGGAAGCTATCGAAATTATTACTTATCTAATTCAAAATTTTGGTCAGGGAGGCAACTGCGCTTTCCGCGGCAGCCTGACCTATCATAACTCATTTCTAATAGCAGATCCTACAGAAGCCTATGTATTGGAGACTGCCGGGAAGAATTATGCCGTTAAACAGGTTTCCAACTATTATTCGATATCAAACATATATACCATCGAGAATGATTATAATATTAGCAACCTCAAAGAAAAAATCAATTTCCGCAGGCGTTATCAAGCCCATATCTATAACTTTTTCACCAAAGGACATATAAGGCGAAACTTTACAATGCAAGAACTTGACAAGCTACAAAGTCCATTTGCTATTAGAGATATTCTGCGTTCACACATAAAAACAGAAAGGCCCCGGCCTTCGATGGCGTCCATTTGCATGCACTCGCCACGTCTAATAAAAAGTGAGACAACAGCCTCTATGATTGTTCATTACAAAGGAGGGCAAATAATGATATGGACAACACTCTCGCCTACCCCATGTGTATCCTTGTACAAGCCGCTGACTTTCTCCTTTGCAAGGAGAAGCGATCTGGCCAGATCGCCGAAAAATTTAGAATTATTCAGTCAGCGCCGCCTGGCCACACGCAAGTTATTGTCCAGTCCAGAGCTGAAAAAAGAATTTAGAAAATGGCAGGCAAAATACGAAGACGGCTGTTATCAAGCCTTGCAAGACTTTGAACACAAAGACCAAGGACAAATCATCAGCTTAATCTCCTCATGCTGGGAGCAGGAGCAAGAAATCATTAACCAGATTTTACAATAAAACCCTTAGCCCATAAACATGGTAAACCAAAGCCATTATAGACATTTGCGTTATAGCATGATATTTAAATAGACAAAAATACTTCGCAAAGAGCTCATTGTTCTTTGCAAGAATAAAAGCCTTTTATCTACTAAAAACCGTGACATCTTTCTTATTGCCTTAAATTGCCGCCATTTATACAAAAAAAGAGGCATCATAGTGATGCCTCCTTCTGGGTCGGGGTGGCGGGACTCGAACCCGCGACCTCTAGCACCCCATGCTAGCACGCTAGCCATCTGCGCCACACCCCGAACAAAAGTTGTGGCCTCTGGGCATGGGGACGGTCTAACGACCGCGGTCACCCCTCTTTTAGCACAACAAAAGTAATGATAATACCTTTTTTTTGCAAGTATGATTTCTGACATTTTGTCATAAATTTTTATATGGAATTTTTTTTGATAAATACTAGTAAAACCAATAAATCACAGAACAATGAAAGACTACAAGAATAAACCTTTCTCTGTACAAGAAAAACTCATCCGGCTTCTGGGTGTAAAAGAAGACCCATGCGTCTCAATAATCGTTAATAAAGACGCACCTTCCCCACGTAACGAAAAATTCCAGATAGCAGTCAAGAATGGCATTAAAGAAGCTATTAACAAGCTCAAAGATAAAGAATATGACAAACGCTTAATCAAACAGTTCGAAGACGAGCTATACAAAATCTTTGACACAATCAAATTTGAACGCGACTTTCAGGGCGTAGCCATTTATATATCAAACAGTTACCAGGATGTTATCACCTTGCCTTTTGAGGTTAAGAATAACGTAGTGGTTGACAATACATTTGAGATAAGGCCTCTGTTGCGTGCCGTTAACCGTATGTTCCAGTATGATGTTATCCTTCTGAGCAAGAAAAAGACACGCTATTTCAACGGCTTCCACAAATACCTCCAGGAGGTATCCAACCCAGATATCCCCGAGGGCGTTGATTATTACTTCAACCAGCGTGTACAGGAAAGGGAAGACCCTGGCAAGCGCGAATCCGAAGCTATGCGACTATATGTCAATGATATAGACAAATTCCTGCGTCTTTACTCTGATATGCACACACCTCTGATCGTAATGGGTGATAAAAAATTAGTATCATACTTCCGCAACAACACCAAGAGACCACAGAAAATACTTGCAGAAATTACAGGTAGCTACGACGATGAGCGCCTGTCTGTTATCCAGGAGAAAATACAAGAAAAGTTGGACGAATACATTAAGCTTCGCGACGAGCGGCTATTGAAACGTGTACAGGAAGACATTGACGCATATAATTACGTCTCTGGCATACAGGAGGTGTGGACTGCCGCTGCCATGAAA
>JALWNS010000076.1 GCA_027083655.1 Bacteroidales bacterium
ACTATAAGGGTGCTGGTATAGTAGCTGATATAGCATTGCTTACCAACGTATTCTTTATCTTTGGTGTACTAGCATCACTTGGAGCAGTTTTAACTTTACCAGGTATTGCTGGTATTGTTTTGACAATAGGTATGTCGGTCGATGCGAACGTTATTATTTATGAACGTATAAAAGAAGAATTACGAAATGGTAAGAGCCTGAAATTAGCAATTAGAGACGGTTATAAAGCAGCTTACTCTGCTATTTTAGACGCAAACATAACTACACTTTTGACTGGTATTATCTTATTCATATTCGGCCATGGACCAATACAAGGTTTTGCTACAACATTGATTATTGGTATTTTGACGTCATTATACACAGCTATTTATATCACTCGTTTGATATTCGAAGCACGACTCAAGAAAAACAAACCTATTACATTCTACAATAAGTGGACAAAAGATTTCTTACAGAATGTAGATATTGATTTCTTAGGCAAACGTAAATTGTTCTACGTAATATCAGGTTTACTTGTATCAATAAGTCTTTTGAGCATATTTATAAACGGATTTGACCTAGGTGTTGACTTCGTAGGTGGACGTACTTACATTATTAGATTCCAAAATCAAAAGAAAGTTAATACTGTAGAAATTGCTAAGCTAGTAAGAAATAAACTTCATACGCTGCCTGTAGTCAAGACCTTTGGTGCAGATAACCAAATTAAGCTAGTTACTAAATATATGATTAACAGCCACGATCCTAAAGCTGATGGCATTGTAGATAGTATGATTTACGTATCATTAAAACCTGTTTTACCGGATACGTTATCTCTTAGAGGATTTGAGCAAAATTATATAATGACTAAACAGAAAGTAGGTCCTACTATTGCTCATGATATTAAAAAGGCTGCAGTAAACGCTGTTATTTTGGCATTATTGGTTATTTTCTTGTATATCTTCTTCCGTTTCCGCAACTGGCAATATGGTATGGGCGCTACACTTGCATTGATACACGACTCTACAATTGTAATGGGCGTATTCTCATTATTCTACAAGACAAATCTATTCCCATTCTCACTAGAAATCGACCAATCATTCATTGCGGCAATATTGACGGTTGTTGGTTACTCAGTCAACGACACGGTTATTGTATTTGACCGTATACGTGAATACTTAAAGATACATCCACACCGTGATAGCTATACTAATATTAACAAAGCTTTGAACAGCACTCTTAGCCGTACTCTCAATACATCATTGACAACGTTCTTCGTATTGCTAGTAATCTTCCTGTTCGGTGGCGAAGTTATACGTGGATTTATTTTTGCTATGTTGATTGGTATTATTGTGGGTACATACTCTTCATTGTTCATAGCTACGCCATTAACCTATGATACAATTAGACGTAAAGAGGTCAAAGAAGAAAAAGAGAAAAAGGCTATAGAAGAAAAGAAACGAGAAGAACAACGTAGGAAAGCACTAGAAAAAGAAGAGGAAGAAGGAGAAAAACTAACACCAGAAGAAAGAAAACGCCGTAAAGAAAAAAGTAAAGCAAGACGTAAGAAAAAGAAACACTCTAAGAAAAGAAAATAATTCTTAGGAAACTTTGAAAAAG
>JALWNS010000077.1 GCA_027083655.1 Bacteroidales bacterium
GTTCTCGTATTTTTTTTGTCCAATAGTAGTGAAATTCACTAAAGATAAGTACCAGCATCAAATAGATGAGAAAGTCTGCATAAGGAAACTTTTCATAAAACTTCCACATACTTAATGAAATGATTAGCATTGCAATAAAAGCACTTTCAAAACCGTGAAAGAGTGTTAAAATAGCTAAAAGAATGAGTAAATAAGGCACTACTTCTTGTGTGAGGCATATATCTTGTGGATTTATTATATATCCAATGATTAAAAAAGAAATAATAAGTGCAAATGTTTCGAGATATGCATATTTATGTATTTGATTTATTATATGCTCTAAGTGCGAAAGCTTTTTTATTCTTTTCGTTAGGTGTTTCATTAAAAGGTATGTACCTTTTACTTGTTCATCATCTGTTCGATGAGTTTTTGTGCAGTACTGCCGATAGAACCATTGCCCCAGTCACTATCAGACCCAGTGGCACTCCATATAAGTTTAGCATCCTGGGTCCGATAAAGACTGAGTTGCAGACTAACTGCAGGTTCTCCGTCTATACCTGTTTTGTAGCGCCATTCACTAATACCACCAATGAGAAAGTATTTTGATCTTTCTTCTTGTGCAGAGTTCTGTGCATCTTCAAGAGAGTCTACTTTTTGGTTGAGATGTGTGTTGAGTTTATATCCTCGTGCAAGTAAAATACCTTCAACAAGATTTGTTGCGCGCATTCCAGCTCGCGGTGTATCAGTATAGTTGTTGAGTTCAAAAAGAGAGATATTTGTTGTATTGTCGGTACTAGGAAGTTGATTTTGTGTGTTTATCAAAGCAGTTGTTGAACAGGCTGTAAATAAAAAAGCGATAGTAATAAGTAATAGTAATTTTTTCATAGCTATAATATCCTTTTAGAATATTATAGCATAAATCGTACTTTTTAAAGATTGTTAGTTCATGGATCCAAGTAAAATCATAGACATTGAAAAGATATAAAGTAACACTAGAATAACAAAAACAGAATAAACCCAAATTACCCACTGATTATAGCCGCCAACAGCACGCATTGTCTCAATACGTTTATTTATATCTGTAATTTGTGCTTCGATTTCTGCTTTTTTATCTTTATATCCTTTGTAGACAAAATACGTAGAAAAACCACCGGCTAAAATGGCGATTATTAAACTTCCAAAAGGAATGAAACTTCCAATAACAGAAACAACAAAAAGCACTAATGCCGGAATATACTGTTTTCTATAAAGTAAAAAAGCCCATGTACCAAAGAAAGCCCACCAGCTCCAGACCCACTTCATTGAATCTATACCATTTATATTGAATTTTGAAAAAGCATTCTGATACCAAAATGTTTTTTCCGGTTTGTCAATAAATGCCTCTATCATTGCCTTTTCATATTCTTGTTCTGACATTGTTGTTGTAGATTGTGCTACAACTTCTTCTGTTACGGGTGCTTCTTCCACAATTGTTCCTCTTTTGTTTAAATTTCACACATTATAATAAATAAAACTAAAAAAGTCTAGGTTCCAGTGCTTTAATTTTATAAGTTTTTCTATGTATATCGCAATAGCCGTATTTTTTAATCATTGCTACATGTAACTTTGTTCCAT
>JALWNS010000078.1 GCA_027083655.1 Bacteroidales bacterium
GCCAATACGGACACTTTCTACGGCTGCTCTTGTCTCCCTACTATAGAAGTTTATGTATTGATATCTGTTTTCATCTTCCAGCATTAACTTATATGCAAATTCGAATATCTTCTTTACATCTGGGGTTGGCTCCGCATCATCTTCCATGACAATAAGGGGTGAGGGAAGTTTTCCAGAAACAACCTCATGCATGATCGTCAGGTGGCTGGCGTAACACCCTATCTCCCCAGGAAGCATGAAGCCAGTCCAGGGGGTGCCATCTTCATCATGGAAATAACGTCTTACGTGGCCCGGCATTACATCCGGTGTGCAGGCATTGAAGAATTCAAAACTCCATCCGAGTGAGCAAAACCGCTCTGCAATTTCACGACGCCGGCCATGATGGTTTTTGAGGCTGATGACTAAGATATCTAGCTTTAATTGAGTCATTCTGCAATCTTAGATAATATTATTCTTCTATTTTTGATGTTATGTATCTTGCTTTATCTAGGGCTTCTTCAAAAGAGGATGCTAGTGCGCTATAGTTGCTAATGGTTTCCCATGTATTTACAAATGATGATATCTTTCCATAATTATTATCTAATATAACGTGTGGTATTTCAAATAATGTGCATAGAATATGTGCGTGCAATCTATCGGATATAATAGTTTTTCCTCGGCATAGAATTTTTTTGCCGCGAAAAAGGTTCTGCAGTGAAAGAAAATATAGTAACTCTGTAAGGAGAATATTATTCTTGATTCCTAATTTTTTATGCATCTTCTTTATCAATCTCATGAATTTTGTTTTTTCCACCCAATCGGTGCTTCCATCCATTTTATGGCCGATACTTTCTTTATCGGTTCTCAATAAAAATTTTATTTCACTTTTATTCTTTTCTGGCACTTTATTGCATCTTCGTATTTTGTCATGCAAAGCAAAAGCCATATCTGGTACAAGAACTGTTTCACAAGGGAAATGTTTGCGAGCAAATTCATAGCTGACATGATCCCTAGCCATGAATATGAAGTTTTTACATTTTTCGATTGCTTTGCATGTGCGATATAGAGAGTTTTCCGTATCATCTTCATTGAAGAATACGGTCTGTGGTAATTGTATGATTTCTCTGTCATGGTATTTTTCTATCCATTTTAATTTACAATTATGTATATTTCTGTATATTGTTCCAAAATTTCCACCTCCATGAATAATGATTTTATCATATTTACCTACATGTATATCATCCGTTGGTGGGGTTAAAGATACTACGCATCTGCTATAATTTCTCCCAGTTATTTTATTTAGACATCTTTTTGCGCCCAACCATATCGCATGGTCTCCTATATTGCTATGGAATGGGTATTCTATAAATATATATCTATCTCCCATATTAACATACTTTGATATGGAAGAAAACAATTCTTTATAGAGTCTTTCGGATATGTTTTTCATGCTCTTTGTCATTGCGGGGCAAGCGCTACAGGGTTGTTGCCACAAACTCCCCGGCGGGCCAGTGGCGGGTGGAGATGGGTTCGCCGAGGTTGGCGGCGATGAGGCGTTCGCGGACTTCCAGGAGCCGGCTCACGAGGGCGGGTTCGATCTGGCGGTAGGCGAC
>JALWNS010000079.1 GCA_027083655.1 Bacteroidales bacterium
CGAGATGGGCGCGGACCATCAAACTCACAAAAGAAAATATTTTGCCAAGTGGATAGTCCTAATTCCCCGTTGATTATAGGTATTGTTTCGCTCGGTCCTACTATCCCTGCTTTGAGGTGGGCATCACCGTTGTTGTCTTGTGCATCATGCTCCCATACACCTGGAGGGATGAGTTTTTTCAACAGGGTAATAACATCATTCTGAACAGACTGGTCCCAGTTTTCTTGAATCATGATAGCAGCAGTAGCGCCCTGTGCATAAATATTAACGATACCGTTTTTCACTCCACTTTTGGCGACAATGCGTCTGACATCCTCGGTAATGTCGTATAATGCGTTATGTTTGTCTGTTGATAGAACTATAGTTTCCTGCATTGTACTTTTGTTTTTTTGTTGGAGTATGACGATTTGAATATGTAGCTGCTTGCTTGGCGTACCGGTCACAGATTGTGTTTTCGAAATGGAATGAATGTGCTTTTATCCATTGAAACTCAATGTATTTGCCCTGGGTGAGACGGTCGAATTTTTTCCAGTATTCAATGTTACGAACTTTCCGTCCCTGTATGGTGTACCAGTTATTAAGCCTCCAGTTTATCACCCATTCAGTAAGACCTTTGATAACATAACGGCTGTCTGTAATGATGCGTATTTTTTCTATATTAGCGGGCAAATGCTCAAGTCCTTTTATGGCCCCCAGTAGTTCCAGTAATGTGCTATTGCTAGGATTGTCTGTGTGTCCCCATGTCAGGTCGTATTTGCCATTGACTTTCTTTATCAGGGCTACGTATCCTCCCTGCTGCGTGTTGTGTATATAACATCCATCGGTGTAAATTTCCAGTGCTTGAGGATCTCCTTTGTCCCTGACATAGCTTAGATAGCGTCCATTGCGCCTGTCTAAGACAATTATTTTATCTGGATCATTGAATAGTTGTACTTGCTTATTATCGCGGATAGCGAATTTTATCTTAAAGCCGACATGGTATGTTGATCTGCGTTTATTATGTAGCATCTTGCGTATTTGATATTCGTTTTTCTCTAATATCTTGGTTAGGTCATTGTTTTCCAGGAAAATAAGGTTGCGCCTGTAGGGGGCAAAAGCAATAACTGTAGTCATATTTCCGTGTGAGATGAGAATTTTGAAGTATTGTCCAATTTTACCGATAACTTCTAACTGGAAAATAAGCATATTTATTCTAGGTGCTTGCATATAGCACAAGTAATTTGTTATTTTCGTTATCTAAATTTAATAATTAATCTGATGGGACACAAGCACGAACATAATCACCATAAGCCAGAAGCAGGTAATATCAATTTTGCGTTTATCATTGGTATAGCTCTGAATGTTGTGTTTGTTGTCGTGGAGATTGTTTATGGAATTTTTCTTAATTCCTCGGCACTTCTATCTGACGCAGGGCATAATTTCTCTGATGTTATATCTTTGATAATAGGAGCTTCGGCATTCTTTTTAATGAAAGTCAAACCCGGGAAAAAATTTACTTATGGTCTAAGAAAGCTAACTGTACTTGCTGCTTTTGTTAATTCTGTTTTGCTGCTAATAGCTGTAGGAGCTATTATTTTCCATAGTTTTAAGAG
>JALWNS010000080.1 GCA_027083655.1 Bacteroidales bacterium
CCCACGGCGCTTTGGTAGGAAAGCCGTTAAGGTACTTCTTGCTCGACTTGTACGAACAGTGCTCCGACCACATCGCAGAGAAGATACCGATCTCGACGATATTGGGATGACGCCCGTCAAGAATACGGAGAATATCCTCATACTCCTCTTTTGAGAGCTTGTGGCTCTTGAGTACTTCATCTAAATTTTCAACTGGTTGTGACATAAAATGTGTCCTTTGTGCAGGTAGAATAAGAGTACTATTTTACTCAAAAAGTGCTAAAGACGCGCTGTCAGGCTCCTTAAAACATTTTTTAATATATCAAACAAAATATTGTAGTATAAAACTCTACCCATAACTTTCTCACATAATTATTATAAAAAAATTAACTTTATATTTATATTTTTATTTATAAAATAAAAAATTTAAAAAATAGGAGGAGAAAAAATGTTTAAAAAGAAATTTATGGATATACACTTTACACTTGCATTTATACTAAGTGGATTGTTATATGCCGAAGAGAACATAGCTGTATCTGGGAACAGACAATACAATATTAATGATTATCAAACTATTTATACAGGGGTAGGAGTTTCACAATTAAAATTAAAAGATGAATTTACAAAAGAAGAATTTTCTGCAACAGGTATTGCTATTCAAGCTGGATACCAATTTAATACATATCTATCTATAGAAGGCAGATATGTTTTTCATGTAGGTAATATCAATTATGATCATGGTTCTAACTCTCATACAAACAAGGGAAAAGATATAAATGACTATCCAGCTGACTTTACAAATATAGGTATTTACCTTAAACCGATGTATCGTATTGAGCATGCTGCACCTTATTTGCTTATTGGATACGGTGAAGTTAAATTAACCAATATTCCTCAAGGAGATGCAGATAGAGCAGAAGCAGGTTTTCAATGGGGAGTAGGTATATCTTACATCGTTAACAATCATTTTTCTATATATGCAGATTACCTCTGTATGTATGATGATAAAGGCTTTGATGGTAGGGCAGTTAACAGGAATATTATATCAGATTCATGGACATTTGGTCTAAGCTATCATTTTTAATGTAAAGTCAAGAGCATAATATGAAAACTAGACATAAAATAAACAATATACTCTTTTTGGGAACTATCCTTTTTATACTATTTGGATGTGGAAATAATTATGATGGGAATAGAAGTACAGATACTTTACTCAATACAGATACAGATACAAATCAAACTTTAAATCACAACACATTTTACGCAATCAATCAACATTTAACCACAAAAAAAAATAAAAAACTACACATTACACTATCTGCAAATAAAGGTGGTGAACTTACTTACATCGTTACAACTAAACCAAATCATGGTAAGCTCAATGGAACTCCCCCTAATATCATTTATATACCTGATACCAACTTCACAGGAGTTGATCATTTTAGATATAAAGCAAATGATGGTAATCAAGATTCAAGTACTGCAACTGTTTTTATAAATGTAGTTCCTGTTCATAATACACCGATTGCAAAAGATGATTATGTTAATACGCAAAAAAATACCCGCATAATCATTAATATATTAGATAATGATATTAATAAAGATGGTA
>JALWNS010000081.1 GCA_027083655.1 Bacteroidales bacterium
ATCGAATAGCAAAGCACAGCATTACCACGTAGGGAAGAAAAAGGGCGCCCAACCAAGAAAGACAGGCGCCAATGGGACCGTTATTTCGGGAAAAAATAGCCTTTGTAAATTTGCCTTTTTACTTAAGCTCCAGCAATGCCACGTTCTCCACATGGTAAGTATGGGGGAACATATCCACAGGCTGGGTTGTAACAAGGTCATATTTATCCGAGAGTAATGCAATATCCCTTGCCTGCGTAGCCGGATTGCAGCTAACATAAACAATACGCCTTGGTGAAGCATATTTAATTGCCTCTACCACAGTCTTGTGCATGCCTGCACGTGGAGGATCAAGCACGATAACATCCGGCCTGCCATTAGCCTCGAAAAACTGGGCATTCATCACGTCCTTAATATCTCCGACAAAGAAGCTAGCATTATCAATATTATTCAAGCGTGCATTCTCACGTGCATCCTCTATTGCTTCTGCAATATACTCAATACCAACGACTTTCCGTGCCTGAGAAGCAAGAAATAGAGCAATGGTACCAGTACCTGTGTACAGGTCATATACCACTTCATCACCCGTAAGAGCAGCAAATTCTTTTGCAACACGGTACAGGTTATAGCCTTGCTTTGTATTTGTCTGGAAAAAGGATTTTGGATGAATACGGAATTGCAAATCTCCGAGCTTTTCGATGAGGTATTTCTCGCCTTTGTAATGGAAAGGTGTTAGATCTGCATAACTATCGTTTTTCTTAGTGTTAATCATGTAATAAAGGGAGATAACCTGTGGAAATTTTCCGGCTATTGTGTCCAGAATATAGCTAATATCCTCTTTCCTGTCCTGTGCCACGATGAGCATCACCATAAATTCACCTGCCAGGTTATTACGCACAACCATATTACGCAGGAAGCCAGTGTGTTCGCGTATATTATAAAACTCATAACCACGCTCGAGGGCAATATGGCGCACAAGATTGCGTATCTGGTTTGACGGCTCTGGCTGAAGCAAACATTCGTATATATCCACTACTTTATCAAACATACGTGGTGCATGAAAACCAAGAGCCGGAGGATGTTTTTCAGACACAGGATCCTGGTCTGTTAGCCAACGGTGCGCAGAGAATGTAAACTCTAATTTATTGCGGTAAAAATAAGTGTCTTCAGAAGGCAAAATTGGTCTGATATTTTGCGGGCTAACTCCTGCCAGATGCTCAAAAGCTTCTACTACTTCCTGCTGTTTGTATTGCAATTGGTATTGGTAATCCAAATTTTGCCATTTACATCCCCCACATACGCCGAAATGCCGGCAACGTGGCTCTATTCTCAATGGTGAATATTTGTGGAACTTAATTGCTGTGCCTTCCAGGTAGTTTTTCCTTTTTTTTGTGATGCGTATATCCACTACATCACCGGGTATAGCGTTTTTGACAAATACAACTAAACCCTCAACACGGGCAATGGCTTTACCCTGCGCTGCTATTTTTTCTATCTGTACCTGTTCGAAAATCTTGGTTCTTTTACCCATGAAAAAATATTTTAGTTATTCTGTCCTACTTCTTTGTTATATGCTACATCTATCTGTGATAAAATACCATCCAGG
>JALWNS010000082.1 GCA_027083655.1 Bacteroidales bacterium
GAATAAAAAATTAGGATGCAATGGAAATAAAGAAATTCACAGTCTTCGGTGGTGGTGTACTAGGCTCGCAGGTATCTTGGCAGGCTGCTCTCCATGGAGTAAAGACTACTGTTTATGATATTAGTGATGAGGCGATCGAAGCATGCAAAACCAAGCATCAAGCCTATGCACAGATGTTTACAAAAGATTTTGGCATACCAGAGGAACAGGTAAAGCGAGCCTTTGACTTTCTTTCATATACTACAGACCTGGAACAAGCCGTCGCCGATGCAGATCTTACTAGCGAATCAATACCAGAAGATTTTGAGATTAAAAAAGAATTTTACCAGAAGCTTTCTACCCTCTTGCCCGAAAAAACAATCTTGACAACAAACTCCTCTACCTTGCTCCCTAGCATGTTGGCACCCTTCACTGGCAGGCCAGAAAAATTCCTAGCCCTGCACTTTGCCAATCCTGTCTGGGCAGCAAATATCGGCGAAGTAATGGGGCACAAAGATACAGACCCACAGGTATTTGACACTGTTGTGGAGTTTGCCCGGCGCATTGGTCTTGTTCCTATTCCTATCCACAAAGAACAGCCTGGATATGTACTCAATACTTTGCTTATTCCTTTTCTGGAAGCAGCACAAACACTATACTTCAACGGAGTAGCAGATTACAAAAGCATTGACAAAACATGGATGATTAGCACCGGAGCCAAAGTAGGACCATTTGGCATTATTGACCTGGTGGGTATGAACACTGTTTATAATGTCTTAATGCTTCGCTATAAACAGACAGGGAATAAAACCATTCTAGAACGTGCACAGAAAATAAAAGAGCAATTTATTGACAAAGGCAAACTAGGCGTAGCCACAGGCGAAGGATTTTACAAATATCCCAATCCTGAGTACCAGAGCCCTGGCTTTCTGAAGTAATCACCCAATTTTTGCTTTAAAATATCAACAAACCCAAAGAGGCGTGAGCATCCTCACGCCTCTTTGCGTCTCATGCGAATTGGTTATATAATGCTTACTGTTTTGTTATTAATAAAAAATTTATTAATTTTAACATTAAACAAGAAACTAAAGGTTGTAAGTTTGAAAAAATTTATTTTCATATGGGTTTTCTTATTCACTTTCTTAAATAGCTTTGGTAAGAACGTTGATAGCTTACGCATACTTTTATCAAAGGATATTCCAGACACGACAAGAATAAATGTCCTCTTTGAGCTAGCGAGCGAACTCTATTTATCACACCCAGAAACTACTTTGGTTATTTGTAAGCAAATATACTCTTTAGCCCAAAAAACAAACGATACAGCTTCATTAGCAGAGGTTCTTGGCTGGCTTGGGTATTTATATCTTGAGCAAGGAGAGCTTGACTCTGCCCTTAATTATAATCTCAAGGCAGCAGATTTACTCTCAAAAATTAGCAATTTACAATCTTTAGCCACAATATACCTAAACATATCATCAATTTATGATAATCTCGGTGTTCTTGACAAAGAGTTAGCCTATCTGGATAAAAGTATGCAAATAGCCCAAAAAATTGAAGACGAACAAATAACTGCAGTAATTTATAACAATTATGCCTACCTTTTTTA
>JALWNS010000083.1 GCA_027083655.1 Bacteroidales bacterium
TTTCTAATACAAAAGGCCATGAAACGGGTGATCTTTTTCTTTTTGCTGGGAGTTTCCACTGTTATGTGGTCCCAGCAGACTGATGTTTTCTGGAATAGTTTACTGCCTAATGGCATGGATCTAAATTATTCCGATGGAAGTTCTCTTCTGAGAATAATATATAATGCAGGCTTGGGGTCTCTTTCAGGTATTGTGGCCACTGCTTATAAGGGAGATACACTTTTTGCTACCGATGGGCAGATATTGTATTTGATTGTGGGTGATACGGTGCATAGCCAGTTTAACCTTAATAATCAGAAAGCAGGCAGGGATCAGGCTTTTATTGTAACGCTTAATAGTCTGGAGCGGCGAATAGTGAAGGTCATTACAGACATAGGGGATACGGTCAAGATTTTTACCTGGCCGGACATGTCAAATCCTGAAATTTTGTCTACCAGTGCAGAGCCTGTGATAGAGGTTCGCTCGTGGTTTAACCCTACCGCTGAGAGTACTCTTGAAGTCTTGTATCTGGAGAATGGCAAGGTGAAGATATATTCCCAGACCCTGCGCACAGATTCGTTGACCTTACCTAAGATAGAAGAATATGATATTTCTTACCAGTCGCCAGTAGAGATGGTGCGTTATGATGACAATTTACTGGTGCTTGAGGACAAGGATTCTACACTGATTTATTATAAGCAGCAGAAGGACATGGATAGCCTGGGAAATTTTTCTTACAGTTATAGTTTTGTGCATAGTTATCCATGGAAGGCCAGGGATATTTATGTGCGGGGTTGGGTCTTTTATGGCACTGACACTGCTGTGGTGTTGGCGGATTATGACGGTACTTCCAGGACAGTATATTACCAGAAAAGTTATCAGCTTCCCACGGGGTTCCAGTTCAAACAGTTCATTCCAAATGCTTTTGGGCAGTTGTTGATTTATCCCGCCCAGCCAGATAGCTTGTATGCCATTTATAATTTCACACATGATCCAATGTATTTCTTATTGCGTTCTACAGGTGATTATCTGGGCAGTGTTTATCCTGGCGATATGAATATCGTTAGAGGTTATTATCCAATGTATTTTTTTGACACCTGGGGAGAGTATGGTCTGGGCTGCCAGCAGATAAATGTGAGTTTGCTATTTTCACAGTCTACTCCTAATCCCATTGATGGAGTGAATGTATCACTTCCAGAGCCAGGAAAGATTGTAAAAATCCAGGATACGGCAAGTCTGACAAGGATCTATTATGAAACAAGCTTTTTTGTGCACAATGGAGATACTTCTGCCACTGTAAGCACATATTTGTTTGGCTTTAAACCTGCATTCAGGGTAGACTATAATTATGATTCAACATATACTATTAGTGTTAGTGTTAAGTATCTTGATAACAGCATGATGGATTTGGTGCCAAACAATGGTATTACATGGTATAGGGACGGTTATGTAATTGACTCTGGCTCGTCAGTACAGGTCACTGAGATAGGCCCTTATGCCATGGAGGTGAGCGATAGTGTATGTACTTATGATACAGTTTTTTATGTGACTAGAAGCGTTGATTTTCTGGAGAGTATCAAGGATAATGTTCCTACCATAACCGCAAATTCTTATCCTACATATCTCTATAGCTATCTTGTGGGGGATAGCCTGAATTTCAAAGTCATGATTGACGAAAATTCCCAGTACGAGGGTGTGGACTTGAATAGGGATTTTAGATTTTTGTATTTGTTTGATGGACAGGTTGTTGGTTCGGATACAGAGAGTTTTTGGATAAAAATTCCATATTCGGGTAAGCATCTTTTTAGTATTTTATATCTACCCAAGGATAGCTTGTCTTCTAATTCTTTAGCAGTGTACAACCTGCCGTTATACATTTATGCTCCAAGGCTCAAAGTTATACTGCCACGAAGGCAGTATGCATTGGGCGACACAGCCCATTTTTACGTTTCCACAGATAGTAGCAGGGCAGATATTTATTTTAAGCCAGAGTTTTCTATTTTGCCTTATGTTAGCTTCCGGAAGGTAGATGATAATCTCTGGGAGGCAGATGTAAATAGTCCTTATGCCCAGGGAAAGACCTTGACTTCGCCAGATTCCCTTTCTTTGTTTATCTTACTGGCTGCTAACAATATGGACAAGTTAAAGATGAAGCTCATAGCTCCAGATGGAAGGGAAGTGGAGTTTTATAGCGGCTTTGCCTCTAATTCTCCTACACGCTACATCATTGGTAATCCTTATTGTGCAAAGTACTCGCCCGATGCCAGGTACTTTTCAGTGACCAATGATACTGTTGTGGCTTTGGGTATGTATCCATTGCTTTTCTCAAGCAGGGTGGAAGACCAGATAACAGAAAAGGATTTTAACCAGCAAGCTTATAGCGATTGTGCTATAGATGGCATTGATGCCATGGTTTATAATAGCAACAGGAATGAGGTTAATGCCGATTTTACTGCCCTTGAGGGAGCCCCGATTAATGGTACCTGGCAGCTTGTGGTAGAGACTATGGGTAATGATTCGGATATCATTAGCCTACAGCCTTATTTAATGTTGCCTGCAGGTGCTACTTCGTTTAACTTTTTTAACGATACAGGTGAAGTGTCGTTGAATGTGAAAAAGACCGCCCAGTTTGATTTTGACATGATAGAGTCTCTGGATGATTCTACTTTTGTGATGAAGAGCAAGGGCGAAGATAGCCTTAAGTTTATATTAACATTTGATATACAGGGTTTTGCACTATTAGGACAGATGCCCAATGTAGATGAAGAACTGCACAAAGCCTCTGTTGCTTTTGATATTATCATAAAGAAGCAAGCAGTCTATTACGACGATAAGACTTATACATTCTCACCTAATGGTGATGGTATTAATGATTTTTGGAACCCTTTGACCACGATAGCTACTACTTTTCCTGTCCTTAAAGATGCTCCATTAGACCAGCTACGTGTAGTTATAGTGAACACGGAAGGTGTGGCGGTTAAATCGTTTTTAATGAGCGACTCTCCACAAGGCTGGGATGGTACAGACCGTAATGGTAAGCCTGTCAATCCTGGTTTATACTGGTATTTTGTGATTTATCGTGACCAGAAATATTATGGCACTATGCTTTTGATGAAATAAAGGCTTTTTTCTCATGAGGAAGAATGATACATAAAACAATATTTTCCGGGTACAAATCCGGACCAGGCCGTCTGCAATGGCCATAAAAACAGATAAAGCTATGAAAAAAACAGTTTTTTTCTTTCTGTTAATAATTCACACTGTTGTCTGGGGGCAGCAAGTTGATCTTCATTGGAATAGTGTGCTACCTAATGGTATGGATATTTCTATTACTACTGATAGTACTTTCTATACGCAGCGTAATATTCCAGCTTTGGAGTCATTGTCCAATATTGTGTCCACTGCATATATGGGCGATACGCTCTTTGCAACTGATGGCCAGTATTTGTATGTCATAGTCAATGATACTGTGAAAGAACAACACACTTTAAATACTCGCCGTGCAGGACGGGACCAGGCCTTTCTTGTTACGATATATGACTATGGCCAGAGGGTAATGATGGCAATAACTGCAGTTGACGATACTCTCAAGGCTTTTGTGTGGCCTAATATTTCTTCGCCAGAGATTATTGATATTGCTATAGAACCAGTGGTAAACGTCAGGTCACTAACTACTGGAAATGAAAGCAATATTGAGATTAGCTATCTCAAAGACGGCCTGCTATTTGTCTATTCCCGTGCTCTTTTAGGTGGTAGCTTGACCCAGCCAGAATATCAGTCGTATATTGTAGGTTATCAATCCCCTGTAGGGATGTTACGGTATAATAGGCGCCTCGTTATTATAGAAGACAAGGATTCTACCCTTGTTTACACCCTGAGTGTGGACTCCCTGTACCGCCCGGTTTATTTCCTTGATACAAGTTATAGCTGGAAAGCACAGGACATAATCCTGGGGGCATATTCTACTACGGCTGTGATATATGGCACAGATACAGCTATTCTGGTAATGGATTACCAGGAAGGCAGGAGAGGCGAGTTTTATAGGAGGAGTTTCCCTTTGCCGTCTTCGTATCGCTTCCGCCAGTTTATTCCTAATGCTACGGGGCAAGTGCTACTTTACCCTGACCAGCCTGATAGTCTTTACGTTCTTTACAATTACGCTGATGAAGTGGTGTATTATCTAATGAGAACCCCAGGCACTTATTTGTCCAATATTTATCCCTATTCAATAAACCTGGTTAGTGGTTATTATCCTATGTATTTCTTTTTGACACAACCGCAGGGTATGTTGGGGTGCCAGAGGGTAAGTGCTACTGCGGCAGCTCTCATAGGATACCAATACACTATATCAAGCCCTATTTATCTTGATTTGCCAGAGCCTGGCAAGACCAGACTGGTGAGCCAGAGCGTTAGTATAAAAAAGATACAAACTAACCCTGTCTTGTTGCATTGGCCAGATACGGCTACTGTTGTGAGTTCTTATCTTTTGGGTTTTAAGCCCGGTGTGTTCTGGTCCAAGATTAATGATAGTACATGGCAACTGGAGGCTACGGTCAATGTTGATAATTATTATTTCGCAACAGAAGGTAGCCTCACATGGCTATATAATGGCCAGGTGATAGACACAACCCTGACTATAACGGCAGATCAGAAGGGAACCTATACCCTGCGGATAAGTAATGATGTTTGCACTGTTGATACCACTGTGCAACTTATTGATCCAATGTATTATTTATTTAACCTGAAGCAGATGCGCCCTAGCCTGTCAATTAATGATGTGTCTGCTGATCTGGATATTTACAGCATTGGTTATGCCGTGGGCGATAGTCTGAGAATAACAATTGTAGAGGATGCAGCTTATGACCCAGGACCAGAAGGGGCTTCATTGTACAGGGATTTCCAGAGGCATTATTTGTTTGATGGTAGTATTGTGAGCCAGGATAGCACAGAATTTATTATCAATGTGCCTTATTCGGGTAATCACTTGTTTGATTATACTTATGTGCCTAGTGATCTGGCTGCCGGGTACCCAACTTTGAATTTTCTGGAGAAAATGGCTCTGATATCACCACACCTGGGTGCTATATTGCCAGAGAGACGGTATGCTATAGGGGACACAGCACGGTTTCGTATATCAACCGACACTACAAACACAGATATTTATATTAAAGATGACTATACAACACGCTCATTTGTTATGTTTGAGCAGGTGGCACAGGATGAATGGGTGGCTAATGTCAATAATCCTTATGCACAGGACTGGCAAATGTTTAATACAGATTCGATTGAGCTAATCTTGTATGTATCAACTAATTGCATGGATCGCCTGGTCTTTGATCTGATAGCACCGGACGGTAGCGATGCAAGGTTTTATAATGGTTTTTCGGTCTCAAATAATGACTATTACATAGTGGGTACTCCGTTTTGCCGGCAGTATGCAGAGTTGTATGGTACCACACAATTGACTGATGTGGAGGATAGCACATTCCTGGTAGGTGTATATCCTCTGCATTTTAGTCCACAGGCTAATAATGTCATTGATGAGAATTCTTTTGTCCGGACAACTTATGCAGACTGTGCACTGGAACCATTCCAGACAATGGTTTATAATTACCAGGACAACAGCGTGCATGCTGATTTTAGTAATTTCCGTGGAACGACTGTAAATGGGACATGGCGTTTGAGGGTTTATAAACCAGCCTCAGACTCCTGTTATGCTTATGTTTACCCGATACTTAAATTACCTCCTCAGGCTTCGGTTTACCATTTTTTCAGGGATTCTGGCGCTGCTGTGATGTACGTTGATATACGGCCAGAGACTTATTCAAATATTATGGAGCAGATTAATGATACTAGCTTTGTAATACATGACCAGGGGGATGATAGTATCAAATTTTATTTTGGTTTTAGGATGTTTGACTATACTCCACTATCCGACGAACTTTTTCACCAGACAGTTGGATTTTTAATACATGCTCGCAAGCAACCTGTTTATTATGATGACAAGACTTATTCATTCTCTCCAAATGGTGATGGTGTTAATGATTACTGGAATCCGCTAACTACTATTGCACAGAATTATCCGGTACTAATAGATGCACCGTTGTCTGACCTGAAAGTGGTTGTTGTTAATCAGAAGGGTATGGCCATACGATCGTTTTTGATGAGCGACTTTCCCCAGGGCTGGGATGGACTGGACCGTAATGGAAATCCTGTAGCATCAGGGATATACTGGTACTTTATCCTTTACCGTGACCAGAAATATTATGGTACAATCCTTTTGATGAGATGAATTTATGTTTTATCTTAGTGCAAATTAAATTCATTAGGAGATGAGAAAATTTATAGCATATTTAACTCTAGCTTTAGTTATCTTTATCAGTTTTTCTGCTTGCCAGAAAACGGAATCTGAGAACAAAGTCAAGTATGTTTTTTTGTTTATTGGTGATGGCATGGGAATGAACCATGCATATATAAGTGACGTTTTTCTTAAAATGCAAGGACAGGAAGGTTTGTCATTTCTCCAGTTTCCTAATCTTGCATTAACTATTACCAATTGTGCTGATACAGGAAAGATTACAGATTCAGGAGCCGGTGGTACTGCTATTTCCACTGGACATAAGACCCAGTTTCATGCAATAGGTATGGACCGTAATACAGGAGAAAAGTTCAAAACAATTGCCGAAATAGCCCATGATAATGGATGGAAAGTTGGTCTAATTTCCTCAGTGGGTCTTAATCATGCAACACCCGCATCTTTTTATGCACATGTGCCATGGAGAAATATGTATAATGATATTAGCCGCCAGATGTGGAATAGCGGCTTTGATTTCTTCGGAGGAGGAGGTATTATTACCCAAGGAAACCGTGATTCTATGCTTTCTATAGTGTGGGATAGCTTGAGAAACAGGGGCTATGAGGTTGTTTTTAATAAAGATAATTTTGGGTCTGCATTACGTAGTGCACAGAAGATATTCATGACAGACACAGCTTCGTTGGACAAAGATAATATCTATTACATGATTGATAGCTTGAGCCGTGTTTCCCTTGCAGATTTTACACGTAGCGCTATTGAGTTTCTGTATAATCCTGATGGCTTCTTCTTAATGGTCGAAGGAGGTAAAATAGACTGGGCATCACATGCCAATGATGTGGCTGCTATGATATATGAGACAAAGGATTTTGATATGGCAATACGTGAGGCTTTGAAGTTTTATGAGCAGCATCCTGATGAGACTGTAATCATTGTAACGGCCGATCATGAAACAGGTGGACTGGGGTATGGATATACAGCCACGCGTTATGATACATATTTTAACCGTCTGGCGGCACAACACCGTTCTAAGTATTTTCTATCCAAGTATATACAAAAAC
>JALWNS010000084.1:0-1730 GCA_027083655.1 Bacteroidales bacterium
TGACATATACCAATCTATCTTTATAATCAAGGTAATATATGATTTGTCTCGCTTTCTGTGTGAATATCCCATTGGGATGCTTTCTTAAATAATCTTCTATAGCGCTAAGGTTCTTTTTTGACAAGACAATCAACCAATCTTTATAATCCTTTGCTTCTGTTGCATGAACTCCTGTGGGATATGATGCCAAATAGTTCTCATAAGCAGATAAAGTGTTCCTATAACGAGCCCTTAGCCATGCAATATGATCCCTAGCTAGACTAGCATACTTTCCATCTGGATATTTCTCTAAATACTGCTTATAGGCTTTTACACGGTTTACTTTGGTGGCCTCCTGCCAGGCATAATCCTCCTCTGTTGTAGGCTTAAATTCCTCCTCCTTTCTGTTATCTTCTTCAAAAAATGTTTTTAAATTACTAACAATTGAATCGACATGAATTGACCCTGCTAAATCACTTATCTTACTTACGACATAGTAATAATATGGCCTCTGAAAAATGTATAAGCCTAACATAATCAAAGCCAACAAGAATATAAGCTTTAATAAAACCCTTTTCTTCTTTTTAGGTTGCTCTGGTATTAAGGGAGGGGAAAATTCTATACCTGTTCCTTCTATGTCTATTTCCTCTTCTGGCTCTTCTTCCACAATGATCTGTTTATAATTTTCTAGATCTAAGAGAAACTCCTCACATGTAGAATAGCGCTTATCTGGGTCTTTCTCTGTGGCCTTTTGTATGATATAATTTAGTCCGGGATCTATCCCTTCAATATTAGGCAAGGGTTCATTTATAATTTTAGTCATTATTTCATACTTGGTAAGCACTTGTGTATCATACGGTGGCTTGCCTGTTAGTAAATAATAAAACAACACACCCAGGGAATAAATATCTGTACGGTGGTCAATGTGCTTGCTATCCTTAACCTGTTCTGGACTCATATAAATAGGTGTGCCTATCTGTGATCCTGTATTAGTCATACCTAAGTCATCACTTAAAACCTTGGCTACACCAAAGTCAGAAATTTTCACCAGTCCATTTGAAGTAGAGACCAAGATATTACTAGGTTTTATATCACGGTGGACTACTCCTTTATGATGGGCGTATGCCAGACCCTTTAAAATTTGTTTCATTGTTGCTAATGACTCATTCAGCGGAAGTTTACCTCGTTTTTCGACCAATTCTTTTAGACTAATGCCATTGACATACTCCATTATAATGGCTTCGCTTTCTTCAAAAGTGATATAATCATATACACGAATTATATTATCGTGATCTAACTGAGATAGTATCTTTGCCTCACGACGAAATCTCTCCAGAACCTTCGGACTCATAGTTAGCTGGGGGAATAGCACCTTAATAGCCACTTTTTTATCTAGGTAAGGATGTTGGGCCTCATAAACACATCCCATCCCCCCACGGCCTATCAAACGTAATACTTTATATTGGCCTACTTGCTGATAAAGCCTGCACATATTTTACGTTCTTTTATGAGTTATGAATTTGCCAAAAGTATTATAAACCTTATTAATCCAACAACGTATGCCACGATAGACCATGTTTTAGCTCTTTTCGATGCTTTTCTTGCACTTTCGTAATCTCCAGATTTTAGGTATCCCTTGACTTGGGCTGCATTAGCAAGGGCAATAATACCAAACAAAATACTCCCTATAATAATAGCAATAATAGCTCCTCCCATCCAAGACCTAATCTTCTCGTCTCTGTATGTAGCAT
>JALWNS010000084.1:1740-5262 GCA_027083655.1 Bacteroidales bacterium
TTCCAGGTACAACCAACTTTCCCTGCTCATATTTCTCCAGATCCAATAGAAATTCTTCACATGTCTGATACCGTTGGTCTGGATTTTTTGCCGTTGCCCTGGCTATTATATAGTTTATTTTTGGATAAGCTTCAATTTGCGGTAATGGTTCCTTTACAATCTTCATATAAATATCAAAATGCGAAGTGGTAGAGTCATAAGGCGGCTTACCGCGCAACATAGTGTGCAATAAAACACCCAGTGAGTATATGTCTGCCCTATGGTCTATACGTTTACTATCTTTGACCTGTTCGGGACTCATATAAATAGGTGTACCAAGCACCATACCAGTGCTTGTTTCCGACATATCACCATGAATTATTTTTGCTATACCAAAGTCTAAAATCTTTACAACATAACCATCACCTTGCTTTTTTAAGATAATATTGGATGGTTTCAGATCCCTATGAACAATGCCTTTGTGATGCGCATGAGCTACTGCTCTCAAAACCACCTTCATTATGCTAATAGCCTCTTCAATAGGTAGGGCTCCGTTTCTTTCTAAATAACTTTGCAAACTTTCTCCCTCAACATATTCCATCACAAAAGCCAGAATGTTGTCTCCTTTGATAAAGTCAATGGCACGGACAATATTGGGATGCTCTAATTTTTGCATTATTTTAGCTTCATACAAAAACCTACGTTTGATATCTTCCCTGTGAATCAACTCAGGATTCAAAATTTTTATAGCATATCTTTGATCTGTTTCAACATCTTTTGCTTCGTATACCTGGGACATTCCTCCCTTACCTAGTGGGCGTATTATTTTATATTTTTTTATAACCTGGCCAGTCTTTACCATTGCTTAAGTTTTTTTATTTACCACATGTTATGTTAAATGTATTTTTTATGTAATCTCTTGCACAGTTTGCCCTGTCTTCTGAATAAGGGTGTGTTCTGAAAAGTTTTGCTAGCACATCTGAGTTATCCTCGTTAAATTCGCGAGCCATTCTTTTCCATAAATCGATTGTTTTACAAGGATTATAACCTGCCGCATAGACTAAATTTAGCCCATACTGGTCTGCTCTTATCTCATTAAATTGGTTCCATGACATTGTTAATAACTGTTTTACAATTAAACCTATCTCACCAAATTCACCCAGGAATTTTTTTCTTGCAAGGATACGGTGGATATCCCCTACTTCATTATGTGCTATTTCATGTCCTATAATGGAAGCCAATTCACTCACTGTTTTACATTCCTTTATAATACCTGTAGTTAAAAAGATTTTCCCTCCCACTGTATAAGCGTTAATATCTGTAGATTTGATTAAATATATCTCATAATGCAAACCTGTGTGTTCCTGGGGTCTTGCCTTCAATAATATATCCATCAACTCCTTTAGGGCCAAAAGCATATCGCTATCTTTAACAAAAGAGTATTCTTCGGCTATCTCTTTCTTAGCCTCATTACCAAACTCCTCTTCTTCTAATGTACTAACACGAATATCAAGGGCATCTACTGAAGCTTCCTCGCTAGACCAGGCCACAAATGCAGCATATGCTACCGGATCTGTTATAGCACACTCATAATCAATCGTTTCCAAACCATATCTCTTCCTATATTCATCTGTTTGGCGGTCATTCTCCAAATGTAAAACCCTTGCTATAAACTCATCAACAGACTCTTGTGGCTCTTGTGCTATATCACTTTTTGAGTCTCCTGCCTGTAAACCAATATTTTGCATCATCTGTGCAAACCTGAACAACTTACCTGCAGAGGTGTGTTCATAGCCTATAGAAAAGACTATCAAAGCCAGAATAGTGGCCAACGTGATTAGAATTCCTTTTTTAGTCATATTGCTTGTGTTTTTTATTTTTTAAATAGGATCTTTCCTCTTCATGGCAACAAACAGAACGATTATTGTTAGCAAATCCAGGATCAAAACAGCTATCAAATTCTTCTCCAGAGAATTAAACCACTTTAACAACCTTGTGTTATCTTTATCATAAAATCCTAGAACATCGAGAGCATCGGCTTTTTGATAAGTTATCTTTCCCTTTTTGACATAAGGAACCTGCTTGCCTTCATCAAGTGCTAATGTATCTTCGTATACAATCATTTCAGGTCCTTGTGTATAAATATTCTCTTTTATTTCGTTAGTCTGTTTAATAGTATCGTATAATCTGATAGTTTTTTTCCCAACAATATTATCAGGTGCTGCACAAGTATAAAGTCCATTAACAACCAGGCCTGAATCCCGCATCATTATAACATCAAAACTTTCTCCATTAAATACCAACAGACTATCATTTTCTGTTTTTATAGCATAAGGATCGCTAGATTGTACCCTGGCCATAATCTCTGTGCCCCAACGCCCCAATGTAGTATAACTTAATACTTCTTTCACCGGACTATCAATACGTACAATAACTCCGGCCAAAACTATCTGAGGTATTAACGCTAAAGGAACAAAAGTCATAACTTGCTCAGATGTCTTGAACACGGCAGATAAAAGCAGTCCCATCAATGTTGCCGAAATAACTATAACAAACAAATAAATAGCCTGGCTAAAAGGTTTATAAAGCCCTATATCCTGCCCTTTATAAGCCAAGTATATAATGAAAACAAATATTAAAACCTGAACCAGGCCGATTAAAGCCAGAACCAAGATCTTCGATAATAGGTAACTTCCTATCCGCAGGTTAAATAGTCTCTCACGCAAATAAATTTGTTGCTCTCCTACAATTTCTTTTGCAGCGTTAATAACACCAAACCAGATACCAGAAATAGCCATCATAAACAAAATGCCAACCATAAACTTATCAAAGATAAATGCTATTAATCCGGCTATAGCAACTGGCTGCAAAAGCAACAGCATTAAATTTTGCTTATCTGACAACTTAACTTTCAGATATCTAGCAAATTGCCAGTAAAATTGTCTTAAAGGCTGTTCCCTCCTGTTTAATACTTTTTTATCATCAGTTTTGACCTTTGGCGTTTTGTGTACCCTGACAAAACGGTAATAAAGTTCTTTGACCTGTGGATCTTTAGGATTACTAGCAATTGAATAAACATCAACAATATCAGTCACACCAAGTGCATCCAGCAGTTCATCTTTGGGTCCATAATAAATTGGATATCCACCACTGGCAAGGAAAAGTACATCATCCACATAATTAAGATCACTTGGTTTGTGTGTGACCATCACAATAGTTAATCCCTCTTTCTGGCTCAATCTTTTCAGTGTGAGCAGAAAATCAGATATTGTCTGGGGATCCAACGGAGAAGTAGGTTCATCAAGAAAAAGTATTGAAGGCCTAGTTAATAATTCAACTGCTATCGAAATCCTTTTTCTCTGGCCTCCTGATAAATTTTTAACCTTACTTTTTAACAATTTGGGATCATTGATATTAAGGGCATCCAATACCTCTGTGATACGCTCTCTTATAGCTTCTTTTGAAATATTAGACGGCAACTTTAATTTTGCTGCATAGAACAAAGTCTGCTCTACTGTTAACTCTTTGTGAACTATATCATCT
>JALWNS010000084.1:5272-7345 GCA_027083655.1 Bacteroidales bacterium
GCACATAGCCAATCATTCTTTTTATCACATCAAAATTCTCTTTTAGCTCCAAACCTTTGATATATACTGTTCCTTTTGTCGCCGGATTAGCGCCATTCATAGCCTTGATTAAAGTTGACTTTCCACATCCTGACGGTCCCATCAAAGCAACAAACTTACCCGATTGCACTACAAATGATGTCTCATGCAAACCAATTTTATTGCCATAATGCTTCTCCACATTAACGACCTGTATTGCAACTTCTTTCTCCAGGTCTATGGCTTTTTCGTAACTTAATCTAAACTTATATGCTCCAATTATAATCCAATCTTCAGGAGTTATCTTATGTTTTCGTTTAATTAACCGTCCATTAACATAAGTACCATTAGTCGAGCCCAGATCTTCGATGTAATAAGCATTTCTCTCCCTTGTTATTCTGGCATGATGCCGTGACACTAATCTTGATGCCAGATTTACATCACAATCTTTAGCCCTGCCAATAACTACCGACGTCCTTGTTTGCAATAACATTAAAATTTTCTCACCTATTGCTTCTGCACCTACGGTCGGTCCTTTATCATCTCTGATCTTACTTGTTGCCAAAGAAAAACGCTCATCTCCGATCTTTATCTGCGATTTCTCTGTAATAACAACCGAGGAATTTTTCACAACTTTGCCATCTACAATACTTCCATTTGTAGAATGATCCTTGAATATAATCTTCCCAGATATGTCAACTACTATTGTGGCATGACGCCTAGAAACTTTAGAATCATTTATCACTACATCATTAGAGTTATCCCGGCCTATGGTCAGCTGCCCCTGTTTGTATAATAATGATTTTAAATCCTTACCTTTATGGCTATAAATCGTTCTCTGTCCAGGTTCTACTGACACAATAAGTTGTACTTTCCCGCTTACCGAAAAGCTTACTACAATATCTGTTTTGCTTAATTCCAGCTCTGTACCTGGCTGTATTTTTTTGGCATTAACAAAAGTACCATTAGTTGAATTTAAATCTTTTATATAGACCTTCCCATTCCTGTAAGATATAACACAATGCCGTCGGCTAACAAGGCTATGATCAATTACAAGCCTGTTCGATTTATCTCTTCCAATGGTCAAAGGTGTTGATAAATCAAATATTTTTTCACTGACTTTTTTGCCTTCTATAATTAATTCTGCTTTTATTTTCATAACTTTTCTCTTTTAAAAGGTACCTGGTCTATAAGTAAAAGATAATGGCAAAACGAAATCCTTACCTGCGAATGAAATCTGTGCCTCTCCTTTCAAAAAGAAGCTCATACCTCCTGTTATCAAACTTCTTAATGTTTTTATATTATCAATACTCACCTTCAATGTCAACAAACGGTGATCCATTGCCTCAACATAAATGGGTTTATCAAGCTCAACATAACCTATTGCTACGTCACTTCTATTCCTGGATGGATACACGGATAGCTTTAAACTATCTAATCTGTAAGCAACAGGATATTTATTATTAAGCTCCAGTACCACACTTAATCTTGTCTCAAAAGGTCCTGCCCCTAATAACTGTACACGCCTAAGCTTTAGTAAGTCATTGAGATCTAACTGTCTTATGAGCATATCATAAAATTCATCCCTGCTAATACTTATCCGGTCTTTCACATTAATTTTCAGTAACTTGTTATTAAATTTCACCTTGTAAATTAGTGTGAAGGCAAAAGTATCTGAGACATTGTCCATTTTCACGAATCCTTTTACCAGACTATCGGTATTCAATACAACAGTAGTAGGGATAACAGCTGGTGACTTAGGCTCTAATTCATATCCTTTATAGATTTTTCCATCTGCTATTTTTACACCTTCGAAATAAATTAAATAGTCTATATCTAGTGTCTTTAACTTAAAGGCATTAGGATTGAAAATTTTCACATCCAGCGTTGCAAAAATTTCATCATTGGTAATAGAATCAAGTCTCAGATCCTCCACTCCTTCATAACCTGGCTTACTCATACACGAAGGCAACAGGAATAGCAAAAAAGCAAAGCCGTAAATAAAATACCGGAATTTGTTCATAAATCTTTATTTTTTCTTTTAACGTATTAAAC
>JALWNS010000085.1:0-383 GCA_027083655.1 Bacteroidales bacterium
ACCTAGGAAAGAAAAATCTGGTCTATTATTAAATAGAACTAATTGATTTTCAAGTAATTTAAGAAACAGGATACGGTTAATCCATGTTATCACCAGGCTCAGAGCGATTTCAAATGCTTGATCTTCATCCAGGTCAGGCTGTAAATGCTTGATCTGGTATATTGTCTCCTCAATGATCGAACCGTCAAGACGCCTATCCTGTGGCAAACGCGTAATTTTACGGTCTTCTTGCTCCTCAAGCCCGAGTATATAAAGCAATTCATTATAAAACTTACTGTCAAGCCGGTTGTTGTCATTAGCAAAGGGAAGTTTAAGCAAATGAACAGGTGAGAAAAACTTAAACAAATCTATCAAGGCTGGATCATCTGACCCGGTCTTGCAAC
>JALWNS010000085.1:393-1074 GCA_027083655.1 Bacteroidales bacterium
TTGCAACTGTCCACATACACATCAAGGTCAAAATAAGTAAAAGGCATCTGAAAACCAGATACTTCAACAAATTCCTTAATCTGGTCATAAATAGCCTGTGTATCCTGAGCGGACTGGCTCTTGCGTGTCCAATCAAGGTAAGTTTTGCTAAAATCTGACTTAACAAAGGCGATCTCAAAGTCCCGCGCATCAAAAACAAACCAGCGATGTACATCAGTGACTATCAAAAACTTAAGATTGTGATTATTTCTGACAAGGCGTTCCTGGAGAAAATAATGCACTATCTCGTGCAGTCCTTTACGGTTAAGGTCCTCTACAGCAAGCATTTCATTCTTGTTCTGGCTGCGTTTGATCTCCATTAGCACGGCAGGTTTGCTTGTCTTTGCTATGGGACCATCAAAAATAACAAGGTCAATGCGTTCGCGGGTGTTAATATCATAGTTTGCGTAAAAAGTATTTTTCAGAAAATCGCGGAGATAATTCTTGTGGTTCTCCTCTGTTTCGTCTGTTATAATCTTGTCAAAAAGGGTTAAGAGACTATCGCAAAACTGGTCAAAATCCTTTCGCTCTATGCTTTGACGCTGATAGGCAGGACGAATTGAGAATTTGAGGTTCTTCTGGGTGAAGTTCATAGCAGAGGTAAATTTGTTTTTACGCAAATTTAAAAAACTCCCCAAGTAT
>JALWNS010000085.1:1084-7333 GCA_027083655.1 Bacteroidales bacterium
TTTTTTCACCACAGATTTCGCATATTTCCCCGGATTTTTTCTCCATCAAGTCTCGCTAAAGTCAGATCACAAAGTAGCACGAAGAAAAACGTTGTGGGCTTTGTGATTAATTTTTACCGCGAAGTGGTACTAAGTCAGCTCACAAAGTAGCTCGAAGAAAAACGTTGTGGGCTTGGTGATTAATTTTTACCACGAAGTCCAGGTCTCCAGGTCCCACGAAGATTAATAATAAAGACCATGCAGGCTTAGAGCCCGCATGGTCTTGTAGAAAAAGTTGTTTTCTGAAATCTTATTCTTCTTTCTTGTCTTCTCCTTGCTGTTCTTCCTTCTCTGCTTTTTCTTGCCCTTCGCCGGAGAAATCAAGCAGACCTTTGTCCAGGAGCATGTTATACCAGCGCAGGACCTTTTTCATGTCAGAGACATACACACGTTCGCGGTCGTATTCTGGCAGGATTTGTTCAAAATACTGTTTTACTTCGTCCTGTGTAATATCCTTTGGATCAGGAGCTTTGCCTCCGTTCTCCTTTTCGTGGATGCGGCGGAAGACTTCTTTTAGCTGGATATCGCCATCCTGTGTAAAAATAGCAATGTCTTCTAGCGAGCTAATCTTCTGGTGCAGGAAAGCTTGCATTCGTTTACCAGTCTGCAGCGATTCTACAATAACGCCCTTGCGTGATTCTTTGATGATCTTAAACACCTCTGGATAGCCGGATATTGAAACGATTTTAGTCAGATCCATGTTTCTGTGATTTAAGTTTTGTGTTTTGCAAAATTAAAACTTTTTTTGATAAGCGATTAAAAAAGTGGATTGCACGCATGGAAGTTTACAAATTCGGCGGTGCTTCGGTACGCAACGGAGAAAACATACGACAGCTGGGTCAAATACTTGCGAGTGCGCCCCGGCCGCTGGTTGTTGTTGTCTCGGCCATGGGCAAGACAACCAATGCCCTAGAGCGTATAGTTGATGCGTACTTTTTCCACAACCGTGACTGGCAGGAAGAATTAAATGCGTTGAAAAATTACCATTTCACTGTAGCCCGAGAGTTGTTTAATGAGAATAATAAAGTTCTCGCACATCTTGAGGGATTATTTTCCAGCCTTGAGGCTATTCTTACAACCCAGCCCTCAATGAATTATGATTATGATTATGACCGCATTGTGCACTTTGGCGAGCTTTTGTCCACAACCATAATCAGTCATTACCTCAATGACATTGGAATAAAGAACACATGGCTTGATGCACGTAGTGTGATAAAAACAGACAGTAATTACCGCCAGGCTAATATTGATTGGGACATTACAGGACAACTGATCAAACAGAAAATTGACTTCCGGGACACAGACCTGTACATAACACAGGGGTTTATAGCCTCAGACCATAACGGCCAGCCCGTGACCCTTGGCCGTGAGGGTTCTGATTTTTCCGCGGCAATTTTTGCATGGGCGCTGGAGGCTAGCAAGCTTACGGTATGGAAAGATGTTGACGGTATTTACTCGGCTGACCCAAAATATTACCCTGAAGCCAGGCGCTTTGACCGTCTTTCGTACCGTGAGACAACATAGCTGGCTTATTACGGGGCAAAAGTCATTCATCCAAAGACCCTCAAGCCCCTGAAGGACAAATCAATTCCACTTTATGTACGGTCCTTTATCCACCCAGATAAAGGAGGCACAATAATAACAGACTTTGCACAGGACCTGGAGCCCAGGATGCCTGTAGTCATTGTCAAGGAAGAGCAGACATTGATTAGTGTCAGTCATAGCGACGGTAGCTTCATCACAGAGCCGGATATGGAGCGTATCTTTTCAATAATCAACCGCCATAAGATAAACAACAATGTGATGCAACGATCTGCCCTGAGCCTGTCCTTTTGTGTGGATTATCACCGCGTACACCTGCCTTCACTGATAGAGGACCTCAAGCGCCTTTTTAGGGTGAAGTACAACACAGGCCTGAGGCTTATAACAATACGCCATTATGACATGGAGACCATAAAAAAAATGACTGCTGGTAAAGATATCCTTCTTCACCAGCAGTCAAGGACAAATGCTTATTTTGTTGTGCGTTAGACTATTCTTTGAACATCTCTTCGATCAGGTCCTTATATTTCTCATTGAGCACACGGCGGCGTTTCTTCAGAGTAGGAGAAAGCTCGCCTGTACCTGGAGACCATTGATCTGCTACCAGGCGGATAGGTCCAATTTTTTCATAAGATGCCAGCATTTTGTTAATTCTATTGACCTCGTCTTTGATCAGCTTAATAACTTCAGGCTTAGCTATAAGATCCTGGTTATCATTATACTGAATATTATTATCCTGTGCCCACTTGCGCAGAGCTTCAAAATTTGGAACTATAATAGCTCCTGGCATCTTTTGGTTCATACCCAGAACAAAGGCTTGCTCGATGTACATAGATGATTGCAAGTGATTCTCTATTGGCTGTGGTGCGATATATTTACCGTTCTTAAGCTTGAAGATTTCTTTCTTACGGTCTGTAATGTATAAGAATCCATCTTCATCAATATAGCCCACATCACCAGTATGGAACCAACCTTGTTCGTCGATAACTTCCCGTGTTTTTTCCTCATCCTTGTAGTACCCCTTCATCAAATTAGGACCTTTGAATAATATTTCTCCATCATCAGCGATTTTCAGTTCCTGCTCCGGTCCAATCTTAGGTCCAACAGAACCGATTTTTATGCCATACTTAGGATTGTTAACAGAAATAACAGGAGCTGTTTCTGTCAGGCCATAACCTTCGAGTACGGTAAATCCGGCGCCCCAGAATATACGGTTGAGCTGGGGATCCAGTTTTGCTCCACCAGAGATGATAAATCTTACTCTGCCACCAACTGCTTTACGCCACTGTGAGAAAATAATTGTATCTGCCAGGGCCAGACGTGTCTTATATAACAATCCGTTACTAAAGTCAAATTTCTTTGCTAAATCAAGAGCCCAGAAGAATAGTTTACGTTTTGTACCCTCAAGCTGGTTACCTTTGGCAACAATCTTGTCATATATGCGTTCCAACACACGTGGTACAGTAGCAAAAATGGTTGGTTTAACCTCCTTCATGTTGTCACCTATTTTATGGAGGCCCTCGGCATAATACGTGCTAATACCGGCAAACTGATAAACATAATTTACAACACGCTCAAGAGAGTGGCAAATAGGCAAGAAGCTCAGCCCCACATCCTCAGGTCCAATAGGGACCAGGTCAATAACACGGTGAACTTGGTACATAAAATTCCAGTGTGTGAGCATGACACCTTTTGCCAGTCCTGTTGTACCTGAAGTGTAGAGAATGGATACAACATCATCTTTGTCTATACTATCTCTAATCTCACGTAATTTATTATAATTTTCATCGTTAGCGTTGTTCATACCCAGTTGCATAATCTCAGACCAGTGCGGTGCGCCTTCAACTTTGTCAAAGGTATAAACATTTTTTATCCTGTCTATTTGATCGGCTATGGGCTTAATTTTCTGATACAAAACCTTGTCTGCAACAAACACAAGGACTGATTCACTGTGAGAGAGGATATGTTTGAACTCCTCTTCTGTAATTGTGGTATAAATGGGCACGTGTATCATTCCAACTTGTGCTGCGCCCATATCGACAAAATTCCACTCAGGACGGTTATTGGTAATAGTAGCTATCTTATCTCCTGGCTTAAGCCCCATCTGCAAAAAGCCAATACTCAGATAATCAGCTATATCCTTATACTGCTGAGGACTGTATTTAACCCATTGACCGTCCTGCTTATAAGCAAAGAAATCTTCTTTGTCACCGAAGAGCTCGATAGCTCTATCGATCATTTCAAAAACACGGGTAGCTTGTTGTGGCATAACTGATTATGTTAGAATTTACGTCCAAAATTATATAAAATTTATAAAAAACAAAAACCTTAGTACAAGACTACCCTTTTCTACTCTATTTCAAACTTTTGTGCAAGATAGTCTTTAACTTTTTGCATTAACCATTGAGGCGTGGATGTGGCTCCACATATACCCACAGTATCATCTGGTCTAAACCATGAAAAATCAATCTCCTCAGGCGAGCTAATAAAATATGTATTGGGGTTGACCTGTTTACATACGCCATAAAGCATCTTGCCATTGGAGCTTTTCTTACCACTAACAAAGAGCACCACGTCCTTGTCTTTGCAGAAAGTTTGCAGCTCCCTATCCCTGTGTGATACCTGGCGGCATATTGTGTCATAATATTTGAATGGTACTTGTTCCTTACCTAAGGCTATTTTCATTCTCTTTCCTATCTCACTGACTATCTGGTAAAAAAGCTTTAGATTCTTTGTTGTCTGCGCAAAAAGAGCAACAGGACGGGTAAAATCTATATTGTCCAGGTCATCCAATCCTTGTATAACGATTGCTTCGTAATTTGTCTGGGACCTGAGGCCTATAACTTCAGGATGGTTAGGTTTGCCGAAGATAACGACCTGTCCTCCTTGTTCTTTCATATCAAGGTAAACCTGACGGATTTGGTTTTGCAGGCGAAGAACCACAGGACAACTAGCATCTATCAACTTGATGTTATTTTCGTATGCAATCTTATAAGTCTCAGTTGGTTCCCCATGTGCACGGATAAGCACCTGTGTATCTTTTAATTGCTTAAGTTTTTCATGATCAATAACCTCGAGGCCCATCTCTGTTAGACGCTTGACTTCTTGCTCATTATGTACTATATCTCCCAAGACATAAAGATGACCTTGTTCTCTAAGTATAGATTCGGCTTTATTGATAGCATAAACGACACCAAAACAAAAACCAGATTGAATGTCAATTCTTACTTTCATTTTAATAAAATTTATCCTTTATTTACAGGATAAAGAAAGTCAAAACTTTCAATTTAGGGGAATTATTAAAAACTAAAAACTCCAAAAAATGAGAAAACTCACAGGATTAGAGCGAGTTACATACATTTTATTATTCACAATTTTGCTTATTTATGCTCTCAGGGAGGCTAAACATTTTCTTTATCCTATAGCGCTGGCTGTTCTTTTCTCATACCTGCTTTACCCTTTGGTTAATTTCTTCGAAAAACCACTTAGGATACCACGGGCAATAGCTATTTTACTTGCTATTTCAATTAGCTTTATAGTATTATACTTTGCCGCATCTTTTTACGGCGCACAAATAAAAAACATGATTTCTGATTTTCCAACAATAAAGAAGCAAGCAGTTGCCAACCTAAAATCTTTCCAGTATTTAATTGAAAACAAGCTACATATATCTGTTGAAGAACAAGAACGCTGGTTACAGCAGCAAATAACTAAAGGGCTCGAAAGCGCAGGTGATATATTAAAAGTAGTTTCTGCTAAGGCTATAGGAACTATAGAAGCACTTTTGCTTATTCCCATTTTTATATTTTTCATGCTTTTTTACAGGGAGCGATGGCGCAACTTCATTCTTATGATAGCCGACAGGCCAGGCAGCAATAGCAAACTTACAGATGACCTATTAAACCAAATATCTAAAGTTACCACAAGGTACATCGTTGGTGTCATTATTGATGTGACAATATTGGCTATATCTCATACTACTTTTCTGACCCTCATTGGTTTAAAATATTCCATTGCTATAGGTGTGATGACAGCTATGTTCTCATTTATCCCATATTTTGGTACATTAATAAGCGGTATTGTACCTTTAACATTCTCACTGATACTGTCGTCTAATCCATACATGCCATTATTTATTTTGCTATATTTTTGGTTTATAACATTTGTGGACCACAACATTCTTTTGCCGACTATTGTAGGCGGTAATGTACACCTCAACCCTTTGATTACCATTCTTAGTGTGATTGCAGCTGCAATTGTTTGGGGTATACCTGGCATGATTATAATAATTCCAACAATTGGTGTAATAAAAATTGTTTGTGACAATGTCGAAGGACTAGAGCCGTATGGCTATGTTTTGGGCGTAGACACACATCCAAAGGCATTAAAAAAACTAAAGAACATCTTTGCCAAGATCAAAGAAAAAGAAGAGGATGAGCAGCCCGAAAGCTAAAAAAATATTGATTTCAATCTTCTTAATAGGTCTTGTTTTGGTCTTTTTATTACAAGTCCTGTTTTGGTTTTATGCCAAACCTTTACTCGAAAAGCCTATAAACAAAGTAGTCTTACGCCAGACCGATAGCCTGTACCATATAGAATTTTCAAGGCTGCGGGCCAACTTCATCACCCGCAGCTTTTATCTTGAGGGTTTCCGTCTTGTACCAGACA
>JALWNS010000086.1 GCA_027083655.1 Bacteroidales bacterium
GAAGGGTTATACATACGCAAATGAGGCTTAAGTTAAGGTAAGTTTAGCAATAATGTGTAAACAGTATTATCTTTAATAAAAATTGTTGTCATGGGTATATGGGCAAAGAGGGAAATACAGACAGAGCATGGAAGGGAGCTTGCTACTTTGCCAGTGATTGTGTCGGCAAGCAGGGCCACGGATATACCGGCGTTTTATTCACGGTGGTTTATTGAGCGGTTTCGAAGAGGTTATGCAGTGAAATTCAATCCTTTCAGTGGCAGGCGTGAGGTTGTAAGCTTTGAGAAGACAAGGGTATTTGTCTTTTGGACTAAATACCCAGCGCCTATGATAAAGTATTTAGATGAGCTTGAGGCCAGTGGAATCAATTATTATTTTCTGTACACATTGAATGATTATCCAGAATATGAATTACATGTCCCTGGTCTCGATTTAAGAATAGATGTATTTCGGCGTCTTGCAGACAAGATTGGTCCGGAAAGGGTTTTGTGGCGTTATGATCCATTGATTATTTCAGACCGTGTTAGCCAGGAGGTTTTAATTTCACGTGTGGAGCATATTGGGCAGATGTTAAAGGGTTATACCCAACGTCTTATTTTTAGTTTTGTAGATTTGGGTTACCGTAAGGTAATACGCAATCTGAAAAGATATGGAGCTAATTTTTATAATATTGGCGAACAAGCACAGAGGAATATTGTAGAGAGGTTGAAAGAGATGGCTAGTGTCTGGGATATGGAATTAAGATCGTGTGCTAGTAAGGTGGATTTCACAGATATTGGAGTAAGGCCTAATAAGTGTATAGACGATGAGTTAATGGTAAGATTGTTTAGCCAAGATAAAGATTTAATGAATTTTTTGGGTTATGAAGGACAAGGGCAATACATTTCACGGAAAAAATTAAAAGATCGGGGCCAAAGGGCAGAATGTAGTTGTGTATATAGTAAAGATTTAGGACGTTATGATACTTGCCCGTTTGAGTGCATTTATTGTTATGCCAATAGTACTTTTGACAGGGCAAGGGAAAATTTTAAGAAACATAATTATCTAAATGACAGTCTTTGATTAGGATTTTTTTTATACTTTTGGACGACTAAACAAGTGGTGTGATGCTGGAGATTTATAGAAAAGAAGGCAATAGGGTCAAGAAATTTGACAATATTGCACCTTATTCTTGGATAAATATGTCAGATCCTACAGGTGATGAGATTGATTATATATCAGACACACTAAGTATACCACGCGATTTTATAACTGACCCTTTAGACCCGGATGAACGTTCACGTATAGAGGTAGAGGATGGCATAAAATTGATTATTATCAGGCTACCCAAGAAAAATGATGAAACAAGTAAATTTGTTCCTTATATTACCTTCCCTGTAGGCATTATTCTGACAGATGAATACATTATAACTGTTTGCCGTGAGAAGGAAGCTTTAATGGATTTGCTTTCGCATAGGATTGAGACACAGGATTTTACACCGGAGAACCGTAAGCGTCACATCTTTGTGATTTTTCGCAAGACAGTAACTTTTTACCTTCGTTATCTAAAAGAAATAAACCATTTAATCAAG
>JALWNS010000087.1 GCA_027083655.1 Bacteroidales bacterium
CATCATCCCCGGGATAGAGCTTATAGAGATTATACAAAGTTTATTAAAAATTTATCTCGAAAATACAATTTTAAAGATAGAGTTTTTTATATACATGACGCTCATCTTCCTACATTAATAGATAACTCTATTGGGGTTGTTGTTGTAAACAGTTCTGTTGGACTTCAGGCACTTGATCATGGAAAACCTACTATAGTTCTTGGGAAAGCTATATATAAAAAAGAAGGGTTAGTTTATACAGGAAGCTTGGATGTTTTTTGGAAAGAAGCCCAAAATTTCCAGATGGATAAAGAAAAATTTAAAAAATTTAAGGAATTCTTGCTATTTTATTCTCAAATGAATGGAAGCCTCCATAAGAAAGTAAGCAAAGAAAGTTATACAGGATTAATTTGGGAAGACTATAACTTGGAAGATTGTCTAGGTTTATATCAACTTATAATGAATTATAATGCTGAAAAAGATAAGTGCATCTAAGCTTTTTATAGTACTTGTTGTTGTACCCACTTTTCTAGGTATCTTATATAATTTGGTTATAGCAACTCCAAGATATGTGAGTGAAGCGAAGGTAGTAATTAAAAGCCTTGGAATGGAAGAAATGCCTGGTGGTCTAGGTTCGCTTTTAAGTGCTGTAGGAGTATTACAACCTTCTACATCCGGCGCTTATCTTGTTATAGACCACATATATTCACGCGATGTAATGTTTCAGCTAGAAAAAAAGTTTAGAATAAAAGAATATTACTCACATAAAGACTGGGACTTACTGATGAGATTTGACCCTTTCAATCTTGACCCAAGTTATGAAAATTTTTACGAGTATTACAAAAGTAAAGTAGTAGAAAGCTTTCTTGATACTAACTCGGGAGTTCTCCATATTAGAGTAAGAGCAAAGGATCCTGACTATGCACAAACTTTAGCCAATGAGCTTATTAAAATTAGTGAGGATTTTGTAAACAAAATAAATGAAAGAGCTTCTATGACTGCACTTAGATATTATAAGGAACAGCTAGAAAATTCAAAAAGAAAAGTTAAAGAATTTTCAGAAAAAGTAAAAAAATTTTTAACAAAGAAGAAAGTAATAGCTCCTGAACAAGAAATTGGTGTAATTTTAAGTATGGTAGCTACGCTTCATAGTAAATTAATAGAGAAACAAATTGAACTTTCTACTATTATGTCAGTTGCTCCTAAAAATCCTAGAGTTCCCGAACTAAAAAGGGAAATAGACCAAATAAGGAAAGAAATAGATAAGCTTTTAAATAAACTAACTGGAAAAGAAAATTCTCTTGCTACACATTCTGTAGAACTTGAGCTCTTAAAATCAGAACTTCTTATGTTACAGAAAGAGGTTGAAATGAATCTTGCAGCGTTTTTGCAAGCACAAAATCAAGCATATCTTCAGCATTTATTTATAGAAACAGTTGAAAAACCTATAAAACCAGATGCACCTACAGAGCCTAAAGCAGGAAGGAATATATTTGTGATATTTGCAATAAGTTTTGCAGTTTGGGGAGTTGTATCTTTATTAATTGCAGGTGTAAAAGAGCACATGGAAGAATGAATGAAATAAAGAATTT